>CAZGOM010000092.1:0-2275 GCA_964527265.1 uncultured Phycisphaeraceae bacterium
GATGAGGCTGAACGCGCCATTCGAAGTGGAATGCGATTATCGAATGCCTATTTGCCGAAAGATTTCAAATCCGGTGGATTATGGAATGGCGTTCCTTACGAGAAAGAAATCACAAGCGGTGAATACGAACATTTAGCCATTGTTCAAAACCCTCGTTATGAAGAATCCGTCATTATGACTCCCGAAGAATTTAAAGAATACAATCAAGAAAGACGTCAAGAATTACTCAAAATTGCGAATAGCCATCAAAAAGGAGCAAAAATGAAATTCAGTTTTTTTAAGCGAACCAAAGTATCTGATTTTGATCCAAGCCTAAGTGTCGTTCTTCCTTCTAGCAAAAAAGAAGTGACCTTGGAAAAGTTGATCAATATGGCCGACGAGCTTCAGAAGAAAATGAAAGATTCAGAAAGTGAATCAGCCAAAGAACACGCTATGGCTAATCTTGACGATATGGTCAAGATGCACGATGGATCAATGAAGACAATTCGTGATGTCTTAGAATCTCACAAGAAACTCAATGAAGAATTAAAAGGTCTGAAGGACAAAAAAGAGGACGAAGAAGAAAAAGAACTCGACCTTGATGCAGAAGAAAAAGAAGTCGACGTAGAAGGCGATCTTAATAATGAAGAAGCTGACGAAGATGATCATGAGAGAAAAGTAGAGGAGATCGAACAAGAAGAAGAGCTCAAAGATGATCTCCTGGAACATCCTGAAGACGCCGTCCATGACGAAGACGAAAAAGAAGAATCTGAAGATTATGCTCTCAAGCTTGCTGAGAAAAATCTCAAAAAGAAGAACGTAAAGAAAAACGCAGTCGACCCAGAAAAGAAAAAGATCGCACAAGCTAAAGCTGAAAAACTGAAAAATGCTCACCTTCGTGCTTATCAAAACAGCGATTCTGAGGAAGTGGTTGAATTATCCTTCGATAAAGTTGCCCGCGGAAAATCTCGTTACGGATCCAACAAATAAAACTTTTCTTTTAAAGGAGAAACTAAAAAATGGCATTAACAGCTGGTACCGTTAGTCAAGTCGCAGTATTCGACACAAGCATTCAAGTCGCATCCACAGCAGCAACAGGCGGAGTTGGTCCATATACCGAAGCGTGGTATATTTCAACAACCACTGGTTTTACGCCTGGTGCAGGAAACATAGTTGCAGGGGCAAGTGGACTTGCCGCAACTATTACGGGTCTAATCCCAAACACTCAGTATTATGTGAAAGTTGTATACACGGATACTGGAAATGCAAATGCAACCATAAATTCCAATCAATTAGCGATTGCAACTACAGCTCAAGTTTTGAATCCTAACCAATTCCAACAAACACAATTTCTTGGAACCATTGATTTAAGATTCAATTACGATACCGTTTCTGCTCAAATCGACACTTCACAAGCAACTGCGCTTTATGCAGGTGCAGCTGTGAAGCTTGTTGCAAGCGCTGGATCTAAAAACGCAACACCGAAAGTCGTGGGATGTGCAGCTGATAGTGACGAGGTTTTTGGATTCATTAACTTCGATATGAAGACACCTTCTTACAATGCTGGGGATCTTTGTGAACTCTCTCAAGCAGGTAACGTCATGTACTTGTTTTCTACTGGCGCAATTACACAAGGTGCTCAAGTTCAATTGGATTTAACAACCATGGGCGGTGTTGCAGCTAAGACAGCCTCAAGTGGAGCTAACATTGTTGGTTTTGCTTATGATGGTGCTGCAGCTGGCGGTCAACTCATCCGAGTGAAACTTTCAGTACCTAGCTTTCAATTCGCTTAATTCTAACTAAAGGAGAATTTTAAAATGTTTGATGAGATGATCAGAGTCCAAGATACACCGTTTAAGATGCCCGTCATTCGAAATGACAAAGGCGAAAAAGTTCTTTTAAATTCATATGAAAAAAGAAAAGTAAAATGGCTTGCTAATGAACTGTGGAGAAAGCACGGACCTATTCATAACAGTCGAGTTCTTTCGAACGCGATGGGTTATGAAGTTCAAATTACAACTCTGACCACGATTATGAAAAGGGTCAGTGAGCAACGTTTCTTCGAAGTTGCACCAGCTGATTACGCTCCCATTCGCGTAGGTGAAGGTGCATGGTCTACGTTCTTAACAACCTATCGTTCATTCGATATTGCAGATGGATTTGAAACCGGAATTATCAATACCGGTGGACAAAATTCACGTCTTGCTTCTGCCGATGCAGGCGTGGACGCACTCAATATCAAAGTGTTCCCATGGGCGAAATCCATTGGTTGGACCATTATGGATCTTGAGTATGC
>CAZGOM010000092.1:2375-17615 GCA_964527265.1 uncultured Phycisphaeraceae bacterium
AAAGAATGGCATATTCTAATCCCAGCGTTGAATCTTTTAAATCACAATTTTCAAGAGATTTTCCGTATGGAACTGATCCGAACACGACGGTACTCGATTCTGATATCACTTATGCTTTCACTTTCGTGAATATGAATATCAATCAGAATCTTTTCCCTAATCAAGGTTCATACACGTTAGGTTATCTTTTACTTTCAGCTCATTTTCTAGTGACGAATTTGCGTGCAAGCTCTCAAGGCATGAATGGTCAATTTAATTTCCTTCAGCAATCCAAAGGAGTAGGTAGCGTAAGTGAATCTTTTGGGATTCCAGAACGCATCTTAGCTAACCCTTATTTTTCAATGTTAACGAAAACCAATTATGGAGCCATGTTTTTACAACTGATTCTTCCACAACTTTCGGGTCAAATGTTTTCAGTCATGGGGACAACATTACCATGAGTAATCGAACAGAATCCGATACAATTGAATTAAGTGGACTTGAAAAGCTCATCAAAGCTTTTAAAAAAAGACCGCCTCAAATCAAAATAGGGATTCTAGGGAGTTCCACTCATCAATCAAAAAGCAAGAGTGTCACGAATGCAACCATCGGAGCCGCTCACGAATTTGGATCGCCAGCCAGAAATTTGCCAACACGGTCTTTCTTAAGAATGCCGCTTTCTGATTACTTAGGTAAAGAACTCGATAAATCGGGAGTTTATTCAAAAGAGTATCTGGAAAATTTGATCAAAAAAGGAACCTTACTCCCGCTTGCCAAACTCATTGCAGGAGTAGCGCTCGGCGTCGTGGATGATGCTTTTGAGACCGAAGGGTTTGGAAAATGGCCTAAATGGAAAGATCCAAACTACCAGAATGAAGGGGGTCTGATCCTGACTGATTCAGGTCAACTCAGACAAAGCATCTCAAGTGAGGTGGTGGAATGAGCGCGCTTTTAGATCAAACCAGGTTCATTTACCCATTCATGATACGCGTACTTATCGCTAATGGGATTGATTCAAATGAGGAGACGGTTGAATGAGCGTTGCTACGATTCAAAACGGATCAAACATTCCTTTGAATTTCGCACAGGGGTCTATCCCGAACATGGGAGAAACGCTCACGGATTATTTCCAGAAAATGAGCTTCATTCAAATCACAAAAACGGTGCAAGGATTTGAAGTTCTTGAAACACCAGTTACGACTAATTTCTGGGGGATTTTAATGCCTTTTGGAGCTCGGGAATTAAAACTGATCCCGGAAGGTCAACGAGCCTGGACTTATTTTAAATTATACGCTCAACCCGTTTTAACTCTGCAAGTCGATGACGTCATTGTTCTAACGAGTATCAATAATAAACAAACACGAGTGACGTCTCGAGAAGACTATAAGATGTACGGATACGTGAGCTATTCTCTAGTTCAGGACTGGACGGGGTCTGGTCCATGAGTATTTCACTGACTCAAAACTACACTGCCGTCGTACCTGGATCAAGCTTCGTTCAATTTAACGCAACCGGAGGAGTTCCTCCTTACGTTTATAGCGTACTAACCGGAGGTGCAGGTGGCACCATTGTTTCATCGACGGGCGCATATACGGCTCCGAGTTCAATGACGGCGTATCCAGCGACTTCTCTTTTCGATACGATTCAAGTCACGGATGCAAGTAGTGCAACTGCAACGGCTCAAATCTTGATTGGAACGCCACTCTTTTTAGTCTGCGATATTTTACAAAAGTTTTTAAACTTACCCAACGATCATATTTATCTTTGGGATCAAAAAATCTTTCAACCAAACGATAGCGATATGTATGTCGCAGTCAGTCTTCCTTCATGTAAGCCCTTTGGGAATGCTTATGAAATCTCATCGTCGGACGGATCCCAAGTAACTCAATGGATCGCAATGTCGGGTAGAATAGATATCGATGTGATTTCTCGTAGCCCTGCAGCAAGAGATCAAAAAGAACAAGTCATCTTTGCGTTAAACAGTACTTATTCACAACAACAACAAGAGGCTAATGGATTTTATATCGGAAAACTTCCCGTGATGGGGGGGTTTGTCAATTTATCTCAAATTGATGGAGCTTCCATTCCATATCGATATAAAATATCTTATGCGATTCAGTATCAAACAAATTTAATTAACACGGCACCTTACTATGATACCTTTCAAACTGTGGGGGTCTCATCCAATTCATAAAGGGGAAGAAAAATGGCTCAACTTGAAATTACTAACGTCATCGATATCTCTGTTGCCACAGCACAAACTGGGGTCAATGCTTACAACACCAGCAACCTTGGGCTATTTACAGATGAGGCGCCGCAAACTGCGATTCAAACACTGACTTTTTCAGATGTTTCTGCGAGTGGATCCTTTGTTCTGAATTTCGATAGTGTCGCAACATCATCCATCAATTGGAATGATACAATCACTCAAATTCAAAGTAAGATTAATGCGGTGACCGGGATGAGTAATGTCATTGTCACGGGAACAATCGCAAGCAAGACTTTAACTCTTACTCAACTTGGAGTTTACGGAAGTATCCCGCTTGCGACCGTTTCTTCAAATTCACTTGAAACATCTGGCTCAGTTGCAATCACCGTGATTCCAAAGAATACTTCGACCGGTTGGTCGGGTGGATCTTTGGGTTATGCTTTTTATCTTTCTCCGAATGATGTTGCTACCGATTTTGGAACGTCTTCTAAGACTTATCAAATGGCACTTGCTGTATTCTCCCAACAACCCAATATTTTACTCGGTGGAGGACAACTGATTGTCATACCAATGACAACTGCAACGCAAACGCTCACATTAAGTGGAGTTCCCTCGTCCGGGAATTTCACCGTGACTTATGCGGGGAAGACTTCTGCTGCAATCAACTGGGATGATGATATTGGAACGATTCAGACGAAACTTCAGGCCGTAAGCGGATTAGGGCAAGTCGTGGTCAATGGATCACTAAGCGGTGAGAGTTTAGTGATTTACATGTTCGGTGTTTACGGAGCATCCCCGAGCTTATTCACAATCGGAAGTAACACGTTACAAACTTCTGGTACTGTTGCAATTACGGTGACTCCAACGATTTCTACACAAGGCGAGTCAATCGCTTCTGCAATTAATAGAACTTCAACCTTAGTTCAATATTTTGGAATTATGGCGAACGAAACGTTGGCCGTCCTTGGCCAAACGGATCTTTTGTCCGCAGCGGCGGTGGTTCAGAGTTTGACCAAGATCGCCTTTTTCGTTTCTTACCTCCAGGCTGATATTGAATCAGGCGGGATGATTGACCAACTCAGAACTGGAAATTTAACCCAGAGTCGGGGGTTATATTACGGGGATTCGACGAACTCTGGGTTAAACGCACTTCTGATGATGGCAGCTTATGCCGGTCGAGGTTTGTCTACTAATTTTTCGGGGAGCAACACAACCTCCACCATGCATTTAAAGCCTCTCTCAACAATCCAGCCTGATCCAACCATGACGCAAACGATCTTAAATTTAGCGATTGCGGCAGGTGCGGATACTTATATCAGCTTACAAGGCGTCTCATGCATTTTTTGCACCGGAGCAAACGGGTACTTTGATAATGTTTATAACCTGGAATGGATCGTCGGAGCTTTGCAGGTTGCTGGGTTTAATTTCCTTGCCCAAGCTTCAACCAAAATTCCTCAAACGGAATCAGGCATGGATGCATTGAAAGGCGCCTATCGAGCTGTCTGTCAGCAAGCAGTAACCAACCAATACTTAGCTCCCGGAACATGGAATAGTCCAGTTACATTCGGGAATCAGAATGACTTGATCAATAATATTGGCCAAGTCGGGTATTACATTTGGTCTGTTCCAATTGCACAACAATCTCAGACGGATCGAACTGCAAGAAAAGCACCTCTCGTACAAATTGCAATTAAAGCAGCTGGGGCGATTCAATCGAGCACTGTTGTGATTAACGTGAACGCTTAATAATGAAAATAGAATCAAATGTGATTAAGAAAAATAAGGGGGATTCAAAATGGGTGCGGTAGCGTTAACAGGAAATGACACAATTACAATCAATAACCGAATATTTGCAGACCTGGCAGATGGAAACTGCGTTGAGCTCACATTCCCGAATGAGATCGCAAAAGTTAAAATTGGAAAAAATGGAAATGCAATTTACGGGTTAGACACGACAGGTCAACAATCAGAAGTTAAAATCAGAGTTTTGAGAGGATCAGATGATGATAAGTTTTTAAATAATCTTCTGACTCAGCAACAAAATAACTTTGCAGGGACCACGCTCATGATTGGCCAATTCATCAAAAAGATTGGCAGCGGACAAGGTAGCGTGAGCTCAGATACTTACATCATGAGTGGAGGAGTATTTACAAAAGCTGTGGACGGCAAAACAAACGTGGAAGGTGATACGGATCAATCCGTTGCAACCTATACAATGAAATTTGCTAATTCACCTGCAGTTCGTGTTCTGACTTAAGTGATTTAAGGATAAAATAACGATGAGCGAAATCAAAGAAATTAAACTTCCAAGCGGAGCCACACTCAAGATTCATCCGGCTCCGTTTAGTGTTGCAAAAGCACTCTGCCAAGCGATTCTTAAGGAATCCAAAGGAATCTCAGTTCATTCGAAGACCGATCTTATGTCGATTTATAAAGAGATGTTTTGCATCGGGTTTTCTTCTGAGAGTATTGAGAAATGCCTATGGGATTGTTTTAAGAGATGCACTTATAATCATGGTGCTGGTGATCTTAAGATTGATGATCAAACATTTGAACCTCTCAACGCACGTGAAGATTATATGACGGTGTGTATGGAGGTCGCAAAAGAGAATATCACCCCTTTTACGAAAAGCCTTATGCAAGAGTTCTCTCGCATTCTATCGACAATAGAGTCTACCCACGCATAGAGGCTTCGGAAAGTGATTTATTAATTTATTTTCGTTTATCAAAGGCGGGTTACGGGAGTGTAAACGAAATAGAAAATTGGAGTGCAAGGAAGGTACTTCAGGCTTTAGCTTATGAAAAGTTCTGTCATGATTATGAAATGGCAACCTTGGAGTTGAATCAATGAATGTCGGCGAACTTTTTATTAATTTGGGAATTAAAGGGACTGACAAAACAGTCGGAGCACTTCATTCAGTTCACAAAGGATTGAGTGATACGACTCATTTATCTTTTGAAGCAAAAGCTGCATTAGTCGCCGCGATGTACACGATGGAACAACTCTTTTCTGCTTCGGGAAAAGTGGGAACGGGATTGACCACGTTTGCTAAAGCAACGGGCATCTCAACTCAGATGCTACAACAGTATCAATATGCAGGAAGACAAGTCGGCGTAACAAACGAGCAGACTGCAAATACATTTAAGAAACTCCAAGACGCAATGGCAGGAGCTGCAATCGGGAAAGCACCTCCAGAAGGGATGTCCCAGCTTGCCGCAGCGGTCGGTGGGATTAAAGAAAATTACAAAGAACTCTCTGAGCATCCAGAAAAGCTATTTCAATACCTTCAAAAGGGTGCTCAAAAAATCCATAATATCCCTTTTAGAAATCAGGTCTTAAAATCCTTTGGTATAGACGAAGGCATGATTGCCGCAATGAGTCGGAATGCTTTTAATCCCAAAGCCTTCTCTCAAGCACCGATATATAATGATAAAGAAGTCTCCCAGCTTGATCGAGCCAATATTGCTTGGTCTAATCTTGGAACCTCAATTGAGATGGCATTTGGGCACTTCAATGCAAAACATGGGACTACGTTTGTAAATGAAATTTCTCAAATCATAAATCAGCTTCTTAAGCTTACTGAAGCGCTAACAGTGCTCGCTGATAAGTTCAAAATATTTGAAGGAATTTCAAACGTCTTATCAGGAATTGCAAATACATTTAAATTAGTGAGTGAAGTTTCGGACAAAGTTCAAGGCAAACAATTGAAAAAAGGGGATCTTCTGTACTCGGAACCTGGAAGTGAACTCATCCCAGGCTTAAAGGGATCTCCTATTTGGAATTTTTTTAAATCATTTTCTCATCCAGAAAATGTAAGTCATCTGAAAGCGCCTAGTTTTTCAATCCCGTTGCCTGCATTCCCGGGTGAGAAATCAGGAAAAGTTGAGAAAAACCAGAACGTAACGATTCATCAGAATTTAAACTTCCAGCATGAAGGTCGTGATCATAATAAGATTTCACACTCAGTTAAAAAATCGGTTGAAAATGCTTTTAGACAATTCTCAGCCCAAGGGCAGGGGGCATAAATGGCATTCGGTGGGCTTCCATCAATTCCTTCCATAAGCTCAATTACATCGGGGATTTCAGCACTTTCAGGTCTTTTGGTTGCAACACCGAACACGGTTTCTGGTTATCAACCGCAGAATCAACCCGATGCAAATGGGAACGTATCAAACGTGAATCAACCTCCTTCTCTTTTATTCCATTACGAAGGGGAACAAACGGTTACATTTGAAAGTGACATCACAGACCATTATATTGAAGATAACACAGCGATTCAGGATCAAATTTCACTTAAGCCCGTCATTATTACAACCCATGGATTCATTGGAGAGCTTAATAATGTTCCACCTAAAGCGCTTTCATTCTTGAGGACGGCTGCAGGAAAACTTACCGTAGTTTCAGCTTATGCTCCCGTTTTATCATCGACCGCACTTTTAGCTTATAATGAAGCATTTTTTGCTTATCAAAATGCAGCTTCACTTGCGAACTCAGCCGTCTCAGCCTGGAGCTCTTTGACTGGGAGCGGGGGGGAAAACGTCATCGGAAGTAATGGTCTTGGAAACTCTTTCAACGCACAGACCGGGAAAGTCACCGGCGGTCAAAACCAACAGCAAACCTATTTTCAGCAATTCTTCGGGTATTGGCAGCAACGCTATTTATTCACAGTTCAAACGCCGTGGGCGATCTTTCAAAATATGGCAATTCAAAGGCTTCGTGCGATTCAGAGCGAAGAAACAAAAGTGATCACGGATTTTGAAGTTTCTTTCAAAATGATTCGGATTGCTCAAACTGCGTCAAACTCTCAACTTTCTCCAGTTTTACAAGGAAGACTAGCAAATCAAGCTTCTGCAATTCAGAACTTAGGGTCATCATCCCCAATTGCATCTATTTCGCAAGCAACAGGGTTATCTAATATGGGAGTGCGGTAACAATGTATCTGATCCAGCAAATCACGTCTGCACCACATCAGAGTCAAACATTGGTCTTACCGGATGGGACTTCTTTTTCGATGACGATGTATTTTGTATCTTTACAGCAAGGTTGGTTTATTACGAATCTTGTTTACAACAAGTTTGCAATTCAGGGACTTCGAATTGTAAATTCTCCGAATATGCTTTATCAATTTCGGAATCAAATCCCATTTGGTCTTGCTTGTTTTTCAACAGCAAACAGAGAGCCATCCTTACAAGAAGATTTCTCAAGCGGTGCATCTCAACTTTACGTACTAAGCCAAGATGAGGTTCAATCTTATACTCATTTCCTGATGTTCGGGACGACTTGAGATGGATAAATTTGGAAGAAATTATGTACTTAAATTCCAAGATGAACAAGGGAACGCACTGACAAGCGTTACTCTTCCAATTTCGATCGAATTTGATATTACAAGAAACACACTCACTTCTGCGAATGTATGCCAAATTAGACTTTATAATTTATCAGCTCAGAATCGAAATTTAATTCGTCATAATAGATATGACTATGGATCTTTCAAATCCATTCAGCTTCAAGCAGGCTATGGGGATACGGCAGGACTTCCCATTGTTTTTTCTGGAAATATCTCAGCTGCATGGTCTGTGAGAGAAGGCATTAATTTTATTACCACGATTGAATGTTTCGACGGAGGCTATGCATTTGTAAACGGGAATATTAATATTTCATTTATTTCAGGAACTCCCTATCAGACCGTGATTCAGTCCATTGCAGCTTTGCTCCCCAATGTTTCAATTGGCTACATTGGGAGTTATCCTGGATCACTCACGAAAGGGAATACTTATAGTGGGAATGCAATTGAAATTTTAAAAGAACTCACGGGTGGAGGATTCTTCATAGACAAAGGAAAGGCCTATGCGCTCGGAACGTATGAAACGATCCCGACCGTAGGGTCCACGTTTACGATTAATTCTCAGAGTGGTTTACTTGGAACTCCGGTATTAGAACAAAATATTGTGAGATTTGATATTCTTTTTGAGCCCGCTTTAGATGTGGGTACCCAAATCAATCTTCAAAGCTCAACTGAAAAAGGTTTCAATGGACTTGCGAAAGTAGTCGCCGTGAAACATCATGGAATGATTTCACCTTCGCTTTCTGGATCAGTTGTTACAACGGGTGAATTCTTACAACAACCTCCTGGTTCAATTTCGGGATAGAAAATGGCAAATTCAAACATTCAACAAAACTTAATCCCAAATGAACCCACCTTAAAAGACTTACTCGATCTTTTTAAAAAAGATCTATTACTTAATTTCAATTGCCATCACGTTGGAACAGTTCAATCTTTTAACGTCAATACCCAAACTGCCCAAGTAACTGTGAATTATAAGAAGACTTTTTTTCTACCTAATTCATCCGGACAATATGAGCCGCAGCTGATCGATTACCCGGTCTTGCTTGATTGTCCAGTGATATGTTTGGGGGGGGGATCAAGTTCATTGACCTTCCCGATTCAGCAGGGAGATGAGTGTTTGATTCTATTTAATGACCGGGATTTAGACAATTGGTTTCAAGGGGGAGCAGGATCAGTTCTTTCAACCGGTAGACTTCATTCTTTCTCTGATGGAATCATTCTCGTGGGATTAAGATCCTCAGGAAAAGTCATTACGAACTATAATCCAACTAATGCAGTGCTTCAAAATGGATCTACGCAAGTCAGCGTCGGTTCATCACAAGCTTATATGAAAACTGGACAGGTTCAGGTTCAAGTGAGTAGTTCTGCAGCAGTGTTGCAAAATGGAACAACGCAAGTGAATGTGGGATCTTCTTTAATTAAGATCGCAAATAACTCTCAGAATTTAAACACACTGCTTCAAAACTTACTGACTCAATTGCAGGATTTGACGACGGCTCTCTCTTCACTTACCGTTACGGGAGTGCTTCCGGGTGGGGGGGTAAGTGGGGTTCCAGTGAATGCTGCAGCGATTACTTCCATTGGAACTCAGCTCAGCACGATTGCAACTGATCTAGGAGAATTATTACAATGATTGTCAGAACGATTGATGTGAACGGCGATTGGCTTTACGGGAAGGGATTGAATGATTATAAGTCTGCAAATCTTGCAGTTTCACAATCAATTCAAACGAGGCTCAATTGTTTTGTTGGGGATTGTTTCTTTGACGCAGCCGCTGGAATCGATTGGTTTAATTTATTAGGTGGAAAAGATCAGCTTTCACTCAATTTGGCGATATCGTCTGTTATTTTAAATACCGCGAATGTGACCGGTATTTTACAACTGTCTGTTCAGCTCGATCATCAAAAGAGAAATTTAACAGTTCAATACCAAGTACAAACAACGTATTCTGTTACGCAAGGTACGTTCGTTTATGATCATGGTGGGGTCATTTCAACGAGCTAGGGAATAAAAAAGGGGGGATCAAATTGCCGAATTCTTTAGGACCGACGGGATTAACGACAGCAACACAATCGGAACTTTATACGAGTTTATCAAACTCGCTGAAGCAAATTTATGGATCAGATATTAATCTCGATTCAGACAGTCCCGATGGACAGATGCTCAATATTTTTATCCAAACGATTCTTGATGTTTTAGATTTAACTACTCAAGTCTACAATATGTTTGATCCAGACCAAGCCGTTGGAGTGGTTCTTGATCAACGCGTTGCGATTAACGGGATTCAAAGACAAGCAGGAACTTTTACAGTAACCAACATCACGATTACAACTTCTCAAGCTGTGACGCTGTACGGATTAGATCAAAGCACACAGCCTGTCTATACCGTATCGGATAACGCAGGAAATCAATGGCAGCTTCAAACAACACAATACGTGTCTGGTGCTGGGAGCTTTGTATATGCTTTTCAAGCTGCAGTTGCTGGAGCACAGCTGACGGTTCCGAATACCATCACCACTCCTGTCACCGTCGTTCTCGGTGTGACGAGTGTGAATAATCCAACGACATATACGACCCTTGGTATTAACGAAGAGACAGACGCAGCACTTCGAGTGAGGCGCCAACAATCTGTCTCTTTAGCGTCGCAAGGTTATTTGCCGTCGTTAGTGGCGGCACTCGAGAACATTACAGGAGTGACAGGCGCATTTGTATATGAAAATAATTCTGGGAGCACAAATAGCGACGGAGTTCCGGCGCATTCGATCTGGGTGATTGTGGGCGGATCACCGGCTGATTCAGACGTAGCAAACGCTATTTATCAAAAAAGAAATGCAGGATGCGGGCTTTTTGGGAGTACATCTTATAATATTACTCAAATCAACGGTGTGACGTTTACTGTATTTTGGGATTTTGTTTCACAAGAAAACTTATTTATTTATTTTAATGCATCATCTATTGATGGGATCAATCCTCCCAATATTTCTGCTATTAAAACTGGATTGCCCACATCTCTTATTCCGAGCGTTGATCAAGAGATAAACATCAATAATTTGGCAACCCTGGTTCAGCAAATCGATCCAAATACGTTAGTCACAAATGCCGGGTTCAGTAATGGTTACACTCAGGCCTTTACATTGTCTGGCGTTTCTGCAAGCGGTACTTTTGTCATTTCTTATAACGGTAATAGCTCGTCATCGATTAACTGGAATGATTCCGCTGCAACCATTCAAACAAAAATTCAAGCCATCTCGGGTCTCAGTACAGCAACAGTAACTGGAAGTATTGCATCTCAAATCCTGACGTTTGATTTATCTTCAATTAAGGATGTTTTAAGTTTACTTACAGTGAGTAGCAATTCACTACAAACATCAGGTGCAACTGCAATTACGTTTTCTTATAACGAGAATTATTCAAACACGCTCTCGCCTGTTTCAAAGAAATATCAGTTCCAAGTGTCCCAGGATAATATCATCATACTTCCGATGATTTTATCTCCCACATCGACCAGCGTGGTTCATTCTTCTCAGCAACAATTTGCAGGGCTTGGAGGGTATGGAACGCTTACCTATTCTTTTCAAACCAATAACTCGGGGGGGACAATCAATAGCACGAGTGGACTTTATACAGCAGGTTCAACCACAAGTGTGACAGACACTATTTTAGTGACCGACGCAATGGGGAATACCGCAACCGCTTCAGCGAGTGTGACTTAATGAAAGATAAAATATAAAAAATTATGAGCACACAAGATCTTGTCAATTATTACGCCAATCTTTTAATTCAGCAATACTTAGGCAAACCTCGTGCTTATGCGCACATGCAAGCGCTATGTACGCAAGGCGTTCTTCCACAGGTCAGTATTCAAACGATTACTTTTTCTGATGTATCAACAAGTGGGAGTTTTGTTTTAAATTATAATGGCTCAACTACGTCTGCAATTAATTGGGATGACTCTTCGTCAACCATTCAAACAAAACTTCAATCTATTTCTAAATTAAGCTCAATCACCGTATCGGGTTCAATTTCATCTAAACTTTTAACAATAACTTTCACGAACGTTGATCCAGTAGCCGTTCTATTGATTTCACAAGATAACTCATTATTGAATTCATCATCTAAAGCGATCACATTAACAATTGAAGGAATCGATTCGACTCTCCCTATTTCAATTCTTAATGGATTTAATGTTATTGGATCTTCAACCGCTCAAGGAACCCAATTGGATATCATTGGGAAATACGCAGGTGTATTAAGAACAGGTTACGTATCAGGAACTGGTTTTGTCACGCTTTCTGATTCTGATTTTTTGACACTCATTAAGCTTGCAATTGTTAAGAATTCCCTGGGAAGCTCGCTTTATGAAATCACGAATCTTTTATGGAACTTCTTTCCTAATGAGATTTTTGTATACGATTACCAAAACATGCAGATGAACTATCTAGTTTCGACATCAGTGGGTTCACTGATCTTGCTTAGAATAGTGATTAATCAAGGATTGCTTCCGACTCCGATGGGAGTTCAGATTGCTACTATTTTATATGCGCCTAACATAGATAACCTTTTTGGATTTAGAACTTATACAGCTCAACCTTCTAATATCGTGGGTTTCAATAGCTATACAAACTATCAAACAAATACGGGCTGGGTTTCTTATCAAAACTCAATTGTCACCTAGAGTGAGGAAATTTTATGACACAAATCAGTAGAAAAACAGCGGTTATCTTTGGATCAAATGCAGGTACGGATCAAATTTCTGAATTTGGGAGTCTTGCCGCAGGAACGCCGGCATATACAACTGATCCAGCCGTGATTCAATCATTATCGAATTACTTAACCGGTTGGTTCGGAGCGGTGATTGGAAATAACAGTCCTGCAATTGAGGACATGAATTCTCTTTGTTATTTATTCTCATATCAAATTGCGTACGTGCTACAATCCGGAATTCCTCAATGGGACAGTGGAACGACGTATTATATTGGAAACTTTGCAAGCGATGGGGCTGGGAACCTTTACTATTCTTTAACAGATAACAATTTAAATAATGCATTAACAAATTCAACCTTTTGGAAAATATTTTCCGCAGGAAATTTAAACCCAGGATCAGATGGACAAGTCATTAAAAGTTTAAACTCAGCGTTCGTGAGCTCTTCTTATTATAATACGACGGTGAATTATATCGGCAATGCATTCGGTGAAGTGAACACAAACGGATGGGGATCATCAAACTGGCAACAAACAGTCACGATTACTATTGCATCTCCTGGGGTTTTCACCGTTGCATCCACGATTGGATTTTACGTTGGAATGCCGATTAGTTTTAAAACGACGGGAGCGCTACCGACAGGATTAACTTCCGGAACGACGTATTATATTTTTAGCGTCAATAGTTCAACTAGCTTTGAAGTTTCTGCATCACTGGGAGGATCCGTAGTCAACACTTCGGGAACTCAATCAGGAACGCATACCTCATATCCGCTAGTTCCAATTAACAATACTTCGGCATCTCTAGCTGGACTTACTTTTTCAAGGAATACGACATCTCCCATTCGTGGGAGTGCTGATTTTAAATTAGTGCAAACAAATAGCACCGTGGTGGGGGGACAAGGTTTAACGTATAATTTTACGATTGATCCTGCAGATGAGGCTCAAGTTTTAAGTGTGCAATTTGATTATAATGCATCCAGCACGTTTGTCGCATCCAGTGGACAAGTCGGATCCGATTCGGACTTAGAAGTAGCAATTTGGGACGTCACAAATTCTATATTAATTCCAGTCAATCCTAAAGTTTTAACTGCAAACGGAGCAAATAATTTTAGTTTTAAAGGTACGTTTCAAACGGCATCGAATAGTAAAAATTATTCATTGATTCTTTATACTCCGACGATGAATTCAAATGCTACGGGGTGGGCATTTCATTTCACGAATGTGTATGTCGGAAGGCAAGTCATTTTGCAAGGTGCGGCTATTACGGATCTTACATCATATATCCCAACTTTTGATTCAGGCTGGGGAACAGCCAGTAATATAAACTGTTTTTGGAAACGGATAGGCGATGAGGTTGAACTTCATTTAAATTTTCAAACAGGGATTACAGCAGCTAGTAGTTCAGGTATTACTATTCCATCGGGTTTAGTTTCTGATAGCTCAATCGGAAGTTCGGCGTCTGGGAACTACACATTAGTTGGAAGATATACAACTAATAATCCTGCTTCTGGAAATATTAAAGAAGGTCCTTTCATCATAGCTCCAAGCTCTAATAAGGTTTTCGTATCAGATGCTTTGGCCAGTGATACCAACAGTGGGCTTGCTCCTGTTGTTTCAACAACTGCTTATTTTCCAGCTAACACGAGTGTAAGCGCTATTCTAAAATTTAAAGTTCAAGGATGGTCTTCTAACGTTCAGATGTCCAACGATGCGGATACTCGAGTCGTTGCTATGGAAGTCAGGCAAGCAGCACCAACGGCTACAATCACTGGTACCTTAAGTCTTGCTAAATTCACTGCGACACCAACGAATGATACGAACGGTGCATTTAATACCTCGACAGGATTATATGTCGTACAATCGTCCGGTTTTCATAGATGTACAGCCCAATTAGTAATCCAAGGTACTTACGCGACAAATCAATTCTCGTTTATTTCTATTGCCAAAAATGGAACTACTAGCACTAACGGTGTGGGTGTACCCATTAGCGGGAATGCTTTTCCTCAAACAACTCAAACGTTGTATTGTAATGCAGGAGATACATTAGCGCCCTACGTTGCTTCCTCTGCAACTAGCCCAACGATTGGCTCAGATATAAATTCTAATTATTTTTCTGTCGAACGACTTTCAGGACCTTCCGTAATAGCTGCTACTGATACTATTGCTTGCAAGTATTACATGTCGTCAAATCAAAGCGTTACAGCTGGAACGCAATTCAATTTCGATTCTAAAGTGTTTGATACAACTGGTTCTGTGACAACCGGCGGCGGAGCTTGGAAATTTGTAGCGCCTATTAGTACGACGTATAATGTATCTGCTTGTTTTGCAAGCACTGGAGCAAATGCAACTACATTATCATTATATAAAAATGGAACTTCGGACACAGACTTATCTGAAGCTAATGGGACCATAGGCGGTCCATTTAGCGGGACTACGTTAATTCATTTGAATGCTGGGGAATTTATCGACGTGAGGCCAAACGCCACAAATACCTATGCCGGAGGATCAGTGCCGTATATAACGTGGATATCAATTCATGCAATTTGAAAATTAAGGTTAAAACTTTCCATGATCGAACTAATTTCGTCAAAATACATATTAGAATCGAAAGTTTATTTGAATCAAAAAGAAATTATTCCTTATTCCATTAAAATGTTTGATCATGGTGATTTCGCACTTTCAAATCAACCAGGACGTTTCTCAATACCTTACAATGGTCTTTATAAAATCAAGTGTAGTTTTGAAATTGAATCACGAGTCGGGATCTTTTTCCTTTATCAAAATGGGATCAAAGGAATTAAGATTGTAGAATCTAACGAAACAAACAAAAAAGTGAGTCGATCTCTTGCAGTTTCCTTCTCCTCACGTGAGATCATTGACATTAGAGCAGAAACACCTGTTATTTTAAACGAATCAAATGACGGTAATTATTTTGAAATTATGCTCTTAGAAAAGAGATAACGGTATGAATGATTTTAATGAAATTATTTCATTTTTTGC
>CAZGOM010000092.1:17715-21440 GCA_964527265.1 uncultured Phycisphaeraceae bacterium
CTTAGAAAAGAGATAACGGTATGAATGATTTTAATGAAATTATTTCATTTTTTGCCTTTTCAAGATCAATCGATCCCAAATGGATAAAAGCTATTATTACTCAAGAAAGCAATTGGAATCCCTATGCGATTCGTTTCGAATCATCATATCGATATCTTTTTAGAGCAAATGAGTTTTCCAAAAAAAACAATGTAAGCTTGAATACTGAGATTAACTCTCAAAAGATAAGCTGGGGGTTAGGTCAAATTATGGGAGGCCTAGCGCGGGAACAAGGATTTGACGGACCCATAGCTCGTCTGGTTATACCTGAACTTAATATAGAACAAATCTGTATTAGAATAGAAAAGCTTAAAACATATTCAAGCAAACCTGACGATATTTTCGCCATGTATAATGGAGGACCAGGTGCTATTCGTTTGAAAGACGGAAAATACCTCAACCAAGAGTACGTTGATTCCGTCAATAATCATTTATTTATACTTAGTTAATCTTTTTGTTATTTTTTCTCTAACATTAGGCTACACATCTTAAAATAGATCAACGTATCCTTAATGTCATTCTTCCCTTGAATATGATCAGGAATTTCATCTAATTTATCGAATAATGTGTCAATTAAATGACTTAGGATTTCGTTATTGCACTCACTATTGTCATAATACTGTGAAAGTTTAGCCACAGCCGTTTGAAGTTTAGGAATTAATATTGACTCATAATAATTGAAATTACTCATATTCATAGTCCCTTTCTTTTTGGGTTTATTGAGTTAAAAGATAGATGATCAAGATATACGTTAAAGCATGAGCGTATTGATCTAGACCTAAAGCGTTATAGTATTGAGAAAGGAGTTTCCCTTTTTCATGAGATTCCCAAGTTCCTTCTTTGAGGCGATAGGTTGCTTTGATTCGATCAATCACGAAGTGAAGCGAAAAATCAATGAGACACAGGTAGAGAAGCTTTGAATCATAGAATGCAATGATTAATGCCGTAAAAAAGGTATGAACGAAAGCGTGAGTAGCCAATGGCACTACCCATGCCCATCCTTTTCTACCTTTCCCAAGCATATAAACTGTTTGAAGGGGAAAGTCGGCAAGATAGTGTTTCGTGAAAAAAGCTAACATCAAATAAATAGAACCCATATGACCTCCCAGAGAAAAATGGTGCCCCCTTTTGGTTGGTTGGCAAAGAAAAGGGGCACCTGGGCGATCATCTTTTTTGAGGATAAAAGAACTTTGCGCTCTATAATTTATTCAAATGTGATCGCCTATAGTCATAGATGTTGCTAAATGCATGCCCAGAAATTCCTTAATGATTTTAAAGAATCTCTTGAAAAAGTCTGTAGAACTTTTTTACACTGTATAAAATTTAAACTTGTAAACTAAATAATTTGACCCAATACTGAAAAGGGGGGGACTTTTCAATGAAATTGGATGGCAATACTATTGCGATGATTTTCGGGGTTCTATTCGGTGTGAGTGAAGCTTTAGCTTTGATTCCTGCAGTGAAGTCAAATGGCATTTTTCAGCTCATCTTCAAAGTTTTAGGCACTCTCGCTGGAAAATCTACTAACGAATAATAATGCACCACATTATGTTTTCGACGATTATTTCAATTCTACTTAAGATTCCAACGTTCATTTCAATTGCGGAAAAGATCTGCGGTCTAATCGCAAAAGAAATTGAAATAGTTCGTCAAAAGCAAGCACTTAAACAAATGAAAAAGGCATGTGAGGTATCTAAGGAAACAAAGGATACCTCACAGCTTGAAAACATATTTTCAAATGAAACAACAAAAAATTAGGTTAATATTTGTAGCACTGTATATCGGAGTAACTCTTACCTTTTTGATGCTTGCACTTACTAGCTGTAAGAACCCCATTCCAAAAATTAACACGTTCCTCTGGGCCGGGGATTCGGATCGAGAAGGCATCACACGAGCTCAAGATCATTTGACGATCTCATGTGGCGAGCCAGCATTTAATGACTACGTGTGTCTGACTTATAATGACCTGACTCAAATTTATCGAACCTTTTTTAAATGTAAGGACTGGGGAGAAACTCCAGTCAGTATCGAAAATAAACAACAGTTCATTGATCTAAACAAAGATGTTCATCAAAAGCTTTATTACTCAAAGAACTTCCATCACCAGGATGACCTGGAGCCAAGCCCATCCTTTAAAATAGGGAACTAAGATGGATAATTTTGTAATCTTTAACGATGACTGTCTTGAAATCTTAAAACAATTACCAGACGATTCGCTTGATTCATTAGTGACTGATCCCCCAGCAGGTATCTCTTTTATGGGGAAAGATTGGGATGATGACAAAGGAGGTCGTAAGCAATGGATAGCTTGGATGACAGAAGTGATGAAAGAGTGCTTGCGCGTTCTTAAGCCCGGTGCTCATGGTTTAATTTGGGCCCTTCCACGCACCTCTCATTGGACCGCTACGGCGCTTGAGAATGCTGGGTTTGAAGTGAGAGATGTGGTGACACACATTTTTGGTTCGGGGTTTCCTAAGAGCTTAGATGTGAGTAAACAACTGGACAAACAAGAACAGCATAATTGGCTAAATATATCTAAGTCGATTGATAATTTAGACATTTCAGGTATAATAGAAGAATGGAAAGAGTGCTTAAAAACTGCGAAGTTTGCAGAATTGAAATCAAAAAAGAGTATTTCAGAAACTGGAATGAATACGCTAAAAAGCGATTCTGTTCTCGTGCATGTAGCGCAAAGGACCAGTCTAGAAAACTCGAAGTTACATGCCGTCATTGCGGAGCTACGCTCATACGGTCGCCTTCCCACGTCCAGGTCAATGTCTATTGTTCAAGAGCATGTAGAAGCGACTTCAACACAGTCACGAGGGATTGTGAGTCGTGCGGAAAGTCAGTCAGAAAACCTAAATGCCTCTCAATCTATAATCACTTTTACTGTTCTATGCGATGTCAGGGCATTGGCAAGAGAAAACCGAGCGCTAATAATCAAGGCCGTCGAAGCCCTGCAGACTTGGCTTGGAAAAAACAAGTCCTCGAAAAAGGCAGATACAAATGCGCTCATTGCGGAACTGACAGACGTCTTGAAGCTCATCATATTAAATCAATCCGAGACTTTCCAGAACTTAGACATGAAATCTCAAATGGACTTTGTGTCTGCCATAAATGTCACTATTACGGAATCCACGGCGGAAAACCTAATCTCATTCACGGCAAGTATTCTAAGAAGCAAGGCGATTGATAAGGCGGCGGGAGCAGAGCGTGAAATCGTAGAAGTTAGACATAAAAACGGAGACATGCGTGGATCTCAAAATTTCGGTAATCATGATCAAAGTGGAAAGAAAGTAGAATGCAATATCACTGCTCCTTCTACGGATTTAGCAAAGCAATGGGACGGCTGGGGTACTGCGCTTAAACCCGCATCTGAGCATTGGGTTTTAGTCCGCAAACCCCTCAGTGAAAAAACAGTCGCTCAAAATGTTATTAAGCACGGTACAGGTGGGATTAACATTGATGCGAGTAGGATTGATACAGTTAGCAAAAAAGAATTGAACCGGACTCCTCAACGTCAGCATTCAAATAATCAAAACGTAGATATTGGTGGCGCAAGGCCAGGACAAGAGATGTCTATGTTTAATCCTAAAGGCCGCTTCCCCGCAAACTTGATGTTGAGTCACAATCCGGATTGCGTTTTGAAGGGCGAGAAGAAGGTGAAGTCAGACGGTCATCATGCC
>CAZGOM010000093.1:0-21412 GCA_964527265.1 uncultured Phycisphaeraceae bacterium
CCGCGTTCACCTGGTAATCCCCATGCTGCGCATTCCCCGCCACGCGCACCACAGGATCAACCCCGGCATGCTGCGCGCCAAATGCCGTGACGATTGCTTCCTGAAAAAGCCCAGTGAGATAATCTTGTAGCGTCAACATAGGGGGGACAATGATCCCCTCCCCAAGCCACCCCGTCAAGAAAACCTCAAAAAATCAGACAGTCGCATTTAGGTCCATCTTACTCTCGAGCCATTATTCACTCAGGCCTTGACCGCACCACTCTCTTAATGCCATCCCTGACCAATGGCACATTGAAATTGACCAGGAGCCCCAACTTTTTCCCCGTCAACTTTAAATAAGTCAGCACCTGCGCATGAAACAATGCATTCAAACTTTCGACGGCTTTGACTTCAACAATCACGCAATCTTCAACCAACAAGTCTAAATGTAGGTCGCAATCAAGATTTTGACCATCATAAAAAACGGCAATCTTTTGTTGTCTCACAAGCCGCAGCCCACGCTTATTCAACTCATACGCCAGGCAGGTTTCGTAGACCGACTCCAACAACCCAGGGCCAAGCGCTTTATGAACCGTTAACGCAGCATCCACAATCTGCTTCGTAACCCTCTCGACATCCTCACCGGTTCCCTCTCCATACTTCATGCAATATCCCCTGGAAAACTCAACTTAATTCTCCCTTTTCCGCTCTGCGCATTACTTATCTGACCTTCGCGTCTTCGCGCCTTCGCGGTAAAACTCCGCTCTGGAGTCTCCAATCACTTAATCAAATCCGTCTCCAACTCATCACCCTTCAGGCCCACCGGTTCCTTCATCAGCTTCTGATCACGGAAGTCGATCAGTCCCAGCCGGATCTTCGACCACGCGTTCAGCGGCACCGACGGCGTGAAGTTCGGCACCACCACCGTGCCCGAGCTCTTCGTCAGGCCATCATACGACCAGCTCAGCCATTTTTCAGACAACAACAGCATATTGGTGAACATCTGCTGTTCCTGCGGGCTCAGCCCCCGCTTCTCCAGCACTTCCAGGCTCAGCATCATTTCCCGGTATGTCAGCCGTGCCAGTTCTCGCATCTCTTCCGGTGCCAGCGGTGTCCCGCCCACCAGACGCACCACAAATGCTGTCAATGCTTTGTGATCCGCGCTCACATCCGGATTAGGCATCGCCGCATGCAGCGTCACGCGTTCATTCAAACGGGCAAGCACCACGGCTCTTGCCTCCGGAATCGTCAGCTTCGACAGCGCCAGAAGCACCTGGTCGGCAATCAGCCCCGTTGGAGACTGATTCGCTACCCCTTTAAGCGCCTTCAAAATAACCTGCTGCTGGTTCGGCCCCGCAAGCGCGTTTTGCTTCGCCTGGTACGCCGGGTTGGTCATTGCCTCATCCAGAAAACGGTTGGCCGCAATAGCAGCCCAATACCGCACACCTGGATTCGGGTCTTTGAGTGCTTCTTCAAAAATCACCGGCAAACGCTCGTCAATGCAGTTGGTCAAAACAATGATCGTGTTCAGCCGCAGTGCAAGCGGTTTGGCTGGATCCAGCGATTTCGTTGAAATCACCGTATCCACAATCACCTTCGAATAATCCAATATGAACGGCGTGGAAACCCCGCCGCCAAACTGCCCTTGCAGTGCCTTACGCCCCTTGGCCACCGCCGCCGGGTCCGTTCCATTGATGATCTGCCCCACCGCGGACTTCACAAACTGGTCCACCTGCTGAAGTTGCGCCTGCGACAAAGGCGTCTGCGAGTTGATGATCTGCGACGGCAATGCTTGGCCCTGCGCAAATGCTCCGCTTGCCCCAAAACCACCGGCAACCATCAAAAACGCCGCCAGCACAAGGGATTTACGCCGATTAAGCATGTCGTAGTCTCTCTAATTTGAAAACAAGCACCAAGCCTTGGCGACATTAAACCACGAAACCCAAGCCTGTCAAACACTTATGCCCGCTATGGCCAACGCTGGGGTAGCTGCATCCGCAGTCCATGGCTGCCTCAGCCACGCGCCTTATTCTTAACCCTGGTCTTACCCCTCGTCTTGCCCCCTCTGTGCTTTCCCTCTGACCAGACCCCAGACCCTGAACCCCAGACCCTCTTCTTTCTTCCTCAATGCTTTCGCCCGCTCACCGCCCCGATGGCGCCACAAACGCATTCGGACTGTGCAGCATCAAACCGATCGCCACCGCATACATTGCCAACCCCACCGTCAGCACAATCGTCGCCCAGTCATACAGCTTTGTTTTCCTGTCCCGATACGCAAGCGCCAACTCCAGCCATTCTTGGTGGTTATCCGCCGGGAACTGCGTCAGCCAGTTTAATTTCAGTAAACCCCGCACTGTGATCGTCGCCGCCACCAGCACCGTCGCCATCGCCACGATGATCATAAACTGCGCCAGCGGATTGGTCCCCGCGATCATCCGCCCCGAAAACCCCGTCGTCGTAATCATGATCCCGCACAAACCCAGCAATATTTGCGCGCGGCTTGTCAACACCGCAAACTGCCGCTCCAGCAGCGTATAGATCGAACCAGACTCCAGCGGCCCATGGAAGCTGATGATCTGCCGTACTTCTTCGTCGCGTGTTAGCCGTTGTTTCATAACAGGCCACCATCATAGCCGCTCCGTGCTAATATTGACCGCCATGCTTAAGTACCGTCTGATCTTCGGCCCCATCATGATCGCCGTCTTTCTTGGCCTCTGCTGGCTCGACAACCGGCTTGACCAGATCGACATCAACGACACCTTCCTTCAACCCCTCTTCGCAGGCCGCGCCACTCTCCCCGCGGGCCTGGTCATGCTTCTGGTCTTCGTCGCCATCATCCCTCTGGCCGCCCGCGAGCTCTGCGCCATCTTCCGCGCCAAAAACATCCCCGCCGACTATTTCATGGTCACCCTCTCAGGCATCTCCGGCCTCCTCCTCATGTACGCCATCCCCTACAAGCTCGACGGCCAGACCACCCTCGCCATCGTCACCTCCGTCATCGCGGCCCTCTTCCTGGCCACCATGATCAAATACAACTGGATCCACAAACGCGCCGAGGGCGCCGTCGGCGTCGCAGGCCTCTCAATGCTCTCCCTGGTCTATCTCGGCCTCCTCCCCGGCTTCCTGGTCGCCATCCGCCGCTGGCACAGCGCCTGGGTCCTCATCGCCATCATCCTCGTCGTCAAAGCCTGCGACATCGGCGCTTTCTTCACCGGCAAATCCATCGGTAAACACAAGCTCATCCCCTGGCTCAGCCCCGGCAAAACCTGGGAAGGACTCATCGGCGGCGTCATCTTCTCCGGCTTCATCGCCGTACTCGTCGCCTACGCCTTCAACCATTTCGACCTCTCCGGCATGTACGGCAAAGTCGACGGCGTCCGCAAATTCATCCCCTACGAAATGCCCCTCGCACCCTGCTTCCTCGCTGGCATGGCCATGGGCGCCATCGGCCAGTTCGGCGATCTCACCGCCAGCCTTTTAAAGCGCGACGCCGGCATCAAAGACTCCGGCAACGCCATCCCCGGCTTCGGCGGCATCATCGACGTCATCGACTCCCCCATCGTCGTCGCCCCCGTTGCCTACTGGCTCCTTCGCCTTATGGACGCCTGGGCCGCACCCGTCCAGCTATGATTCGGCAGTCCAAAACCTGGGCTGCGTGCCATGCTCTCGTCTTCGTGAGCATGTCTTTTCTGGCCTTTGCCTGAAAACGAGACCTTCATGCGACACCCATTCGCCCTCTTCAGCGCCCTCCTCCTCCTCAGCCTCACAAGCTGCCAGACCACCCCCGACGCCTTCATCCGAAAAAAACAATTGGCCCGCGCCAAGCCCCCCGCAGCACTCAACACCCCCCGCGAAGCTGAAGACCTCACCTCCCCACTCGAAACCCTCCGCAACACCCTCGGCGTCCCCGCCATCGCCGCCGCCGTCGTCGACCTCGACGGCCCCATCGCCATCGGCGCCGCCGGCATCCGCAAACTCGACGCCCAGGCCCCCGCCACCATCAGCGATAAATTCCACATCGGCTCATGCACCAAGTCCATGACCGCAGTCCTCGCCGCCCGCCTCGTCGATGCCCAGTCCATCCAATGGGACACCACACTCGCCAAAACTTTTCCCGGCTACATCTACCACATGCAGCCCGCCTTGAAACCCGTCACCCTCCGCATGCTCCTGGCCAACCGATCCGGTCAGTCCACCGAGGAAACCAACGCCCTCATCCTCCGCGTCCTCTCCGTCCCCCACACCCTCACCGAGCAAAAAGCCCTCCTCCTGCGCGACGCCCTCAACCTCAAACCCATTGATAATCCCGGCACCGCCACCCAGCCCGGCGTCCCCTATCACTACAGCAACGTTGGCTATTTCCTAGCCGGTATGATGCTCGAAGCCTCCACCGCGCAACCCTGGCAGCGCCTCATGCGCGAGGAAGTCTTCCTCCCCATGGGCCTGGAAAGCGCCGGTTTCGGCCCCGCAGCCCAGCCCGGCTTCCCCGACAATCCCGACCAGACCTGGGGCCACAAATTTGAAGCCGGCAAGCTCATCCCCGTCCCCCCAGGACCAGACGCCGACAACCCCGAAATCATGGGCCCCGCCGGCACCGTCCACATGAACGTTCAGGACTTCGCCTCCTACGCACAGTTCCATCTCCAAAACCTCTCTGGCCAGCCCGAACTCATCACCCTCGCCTCCGCCCAGGTCCTCTACGAGCCCTACCCCGGCCCTCCCGTCCCCGGCAAATCCCTTCCGGGCCAAAAACCCGCCACCGACATCGGCTACGCCCTGGGCCTGGTCGTCTTCGAGCACCAGACCCTCGGCAAAGTCTATTTTCACACCGGCTCCAACACCATGAACACAGCCATCTTCCTCATCGCCCCCGAAAAACACGTCGCCTCCGTCGTCATGACCAACGCTTCCAAACCCGACACCCAGGACGCCCTCATCAACTACGCCCTCGCCCTCGCCATGCAATACACCGCCAAATAACCCGGCTCCCAATAAAACACCAAATAAAACAAGCCGCTGGTGGTTCATTCATTGATCCACCAGTGGCTTGCCTATTGCCTGTCTACTCACTCCTTGCTGCTGTTCTACTTACTCGCGTCTGCGCGTGCCCCCGCCAGCAGCCTGTGCATCGTCAGTGCCACCATCTTCGCGCCCTTAAGCAAATCATCCACGATCACATGTTCCGTCGCTGAGTGCGGCGTACCCGGCGTACCGCTCCCCATCCCAAATGTCGGTATGCCAAGCTGGCGCGAAAGGTGTGCCCCGTCAAACCACGCCGGCATTGGCTTCGCCGGAACGTCTTTCCCATATACCTCGCTGGCCGCGGCCACAGCGACCTTCACATCCGCCTGATCAGGGTTCGTCTCAAACGGATACGGGTTCTTCACCCATGAAATCTCCACTGGCTTTTCCTGCAGCCACGCATCCCCTGCCACCGCATCGCGAATGGCCTGCTCAAACTCCGCCTGGAACGTCGCCGCGCCCCACTTGCCCTTCTCCTTCAACGCCTTCTCAGCATCGCGAGGCGAATAAACGTTGTTCACCTGAATCTCTGCCAGCCCCGGCACGATTGAAGGCAGCGTACCCGAGCGGAAAATACCGATATTCGTTCGGCATGTCGGATACTTCGCAAGCCGCTCCGCCGCAAACCGATCAATCGCCTGCTTCACCAGAATCGCCTTGTCGATTGCATTCACCGACGCCCCCGCCGCGTTATGGCCGGATTTTCCACGCACAATAATCTTCGCTGTCGCAATCCCGTTGCACCCGGAGCTGATGCTCCCCGCGGAGCCATCCAGCCCGATTGCCACATCCCCCGTTACGCCCGCCAGACAGCACGCCAGCGTCCCCGCACCTGCGCCGTCACACTCTTCATCCACCACTGATTCAAACACGATCTGCCCATTCAAGCCCGAGGCATTTCGCAGCAGCGCCTCAATCGCAATCAGCCCCACCACCAGGTTCCCCTTGGTGTCGCTCGTGCCACGCCCATACATCTTTCCATCGACGATCCGCGGATCAAAAGGATTAAACTCCATCCCTTCGGTCCCCACCGTGTCGATGTGGTCATTCAGCAGAATTGTCTTCCCCTTGCCGTTGCCCAGCACCCAGCGACCGATCACGTTCTCGCGCCCTGCTCCCCACTTGCGGCCCACCGGCCCGATAAAACCTGAACGTGCATAAATATCTTCCGGCACGCCGATGCGCTGCGTCTTGCCGCCAAGCTCCTTCATCCGGTCTTCCACCCACACCTGGCCCGGCGCTTCTGTCCCCGCCGAGGAATCACCCGAATACGGGTTCACCGTCGGAATCGCAACAATGTCGCGTGTCCACTTGATCTGCTTCTCACCCAGCGCTGCCGCGCTTTCCAACAACGCTGTTTCCTGCTGATTCATCGTGATTTCCTTATGTTCCCAGGTCGAATGGCACATTATGGCCAAAATCCGCTTTCCGTCTTGCCCATGTCTCTTTTTTCGACAACCATTTCAAACACAAGCATTTATGCCTGCGCTTAATCGTCGAACAACCTAGGTTACAAAAATAAGTCAAATCGGTTCCCGGATCAAATCCGCCGCACCAAGACTTCATTTCAACTCCCATCGCCTTTAATCCATATTCAACCTAACTTTCATTAAGTGTATTTTTCACTCCAGACAACGATCTCCCGAAATCCTCCTATTCATTTCGACTTCTATCTGCTTCGTTAAAACAACACTTATTCACATACCCACTCTCTTTTAAAACCCAACTTCGCCATTTCAAACCACGGTTTAAAAATCCCCTTGCCAAACCCCTTTTCATCGACTATCCCAACAGCATGACACAAGCCCCGTCCATCCCGTATCCCAATGTTCCTGCCTGGGCTAAAGAATCCCTGCCAGAATGGCTCACCCCTTACCTGGGCCGCCCCGGCCTGGGCGCACCCTGGAACGCCACAGACGCACCCCTGGGCCGCAAAGTCGCCGGCATCGATTTCTGGCAGGCCAACCACTTCGTCAATTACCGGCCTGAAACCGCCCAATACCTCTATGCCGACTACACCCCCATTCATTTTAACTACACGCTCGGCACCTTCCCCCTCATTGAATCCAAAGTCGCCCACCTCCGCGGCCGCCCGGCTTCTTCTGCGCTCGCCATTGAACTACTGACAAAAGTGCTCCCCGCCATTGTCAAACACCCCACCGTTCCCCCATGCGGCGCGTACGTCATGCCCAATCGCGCTTTGGACGACGATGCCCTCGTCGCCTCAGGCGTCGCATGGTGCAACGAACAGTCCCGCGTCTTCGTCCGCCTTTGCCAATCCCTGGGTATTCCCGCCCGCATGATCTTTCTCTTCTTCGCCGATAACCGCACCGGCCACGTCTCCAGTGAGTTCTACGCCGATGGCCGCTGGGTCCATGCGGATCCAAGCTGGTTCTGCACCTACACCGGACCCGACGGCAAACTCCTTTCCGCCGCCCAATGTCACATGCCAGAAGGCAGGCAAATCGTCGCCAGCGTCCTCGCCAAACGCATTGATGTCCTTGACCGCATGACCGACATGGAACTCGGAGTCGATCTTCAGCCCAATGCCCGCAAATCACTCACCGAATGGCGCGGCAACCTCAACAACCTGCTGGACCGCTTCGGCATCATGAATCACCCGCTTCCGTAAAGCAGGTTTCTTTGCCGACGTGATCCTTACCACGTATCCGTATAGATTCCCACCGGCTTGCCACGCATCGTCATCCGCGATTCCCCCGCCACGTGCCCATCCGCATAAAGCGAATTCCACGTCCCCGAAGGATGCACCATCATCACCGTGTTGTTCCACCAGCCGATCGCATACTGGTTCCCAAACCAATAACTGTCATGCGACGCCGCGAAAAAGGCATTGTAGATGGTGATTGACATGATGTTGATCGAAGCCCACGAACCCGGCGCCCCCCCGCCCGAAGCGCAATGCACCACTTCACCCGTCATTAGTAACTGCGTCGGCCTCTTTATCTTGTCCATCCGCCTTGGAGGCTGCGTATTCTGTAATACTCCCGTATATCCATTGTTAGGCACATAAATCGGACTCTCCTGGTCGATGCTCGGGTAATGATTGAAATAAGTCCCATATCCGTAATTGCTGGGCGTCGGATTTCCCGCCTGCCAGTAATACTTAGTGAACGGCGAAGATGGACACAACAGCACCGGCAATGTCTTGCCTCCCGGCATCACCCCATTCTCCCCCAGATACGGCCCAAGCACCGTCGTCCATGTCGGCCATCCCTCGCGTTGCAAACCCTTGATAAACGGAGCCGCCGCCTTGTTATCACCGGCATACTGCATCAACGCTAAACCAATCTGCTTCTGGTTGTTCGCACACTTCAACCCCTTCGCCACTTCCCGCGACTGAGCCAGCGATGGCAGCAGCATCGAAAACATCACCCCCATAATCGTCACCACCACCAGCAGTTCCACCACCGTGAAGCCCGCGCTTGCGCGTACCGCATGCGATCTGTCATTTCTGCTCAACATGATCTTCCCTTCATCCTCTCGCCCAAAAACCATTGGCCAACGTGCAGCCAACCCACTTTAACAAAAGATATGACAAATCAGAACACTTATTAAAAAGAGTTCTGATTTCCTTGTCAACTACAAAATGTAGATTCTTCGCTCTATTCATGCTTTAAATTTGCAAAACCCTGCATATAAACCTTGTGATTCTCGTAAATCCTGTTAAAAACCCTCCTCCCAAGGCTTTCTGCGCCATCCCCCAAACTCACCGCCAAACCACACATGCCCGAACCATCCAAACCACAAGGCAAAGTCGCCAAAGCCTTTGAAGATCTCCGCATCCTCGCACAATCCCACGCGCCCGCCGAAAAGCTTCCTACCTTCAACCAACTCTGTGAAACCCTTCAGATTAGCCGCGCCACCCTCGACGCCGCTCTCGGACATGCAGAGCAAGCGGGCCATATCGTCCGCCGCCATGGCGCAGGCATCTTCGTGCCCGAGCTGAAAAAACATTCACTCGTCTCCGTCATACTCGGCCTTGACCCCACCGACAGTTCCATTTCCCCCTTCTACCGCCTCCTTCTTCAATCCATCACCGCCCAGACCCAAAGCCGTGGCCTGCGCGCTGAAGTCCATGCCGGCTTCTCCCAACACTGGACGCTCAGCCCCGCACGCCAGGCGCTCTTCAAGCACCTCATCCGTGACGAGCTCTACGGCGTTATCCATATCACCGGCCAGCAAGCCGAACAAACCCTCCTTAAGACCCCCGTCCCCTCCGTGTTCCTCAATTCCTGGCCCGGCCCCGGTTGGCGCGTCGGCACAGATACCCCCGCCATCCTCCGTCTTGGCCTCAAAGCCCTCGACGGCTGCCAGTGCGGCCAGATCATCATCATTGGCCATTGGCCCGGACACAACTCCTCCGACAATCAGCCTCCAACCCTCTCCCCATCTCATCCCAAAGTCACCTCCATCATCTCCCCTCGAAGCTGGTTCCCCTCAGCCTCCTTCGCCGGCCCGGAAATGGCCCACAAAGTCGGCCAGCGTCTCGCCGAGAGCCTAAAGCTGGATCTGAAACAAAAACGCTCTGGATCCACTCCTATCGGCCTTCTCATAACTGACGACACCCTCGCACAGGGCATCCTTATCGCCCTTCTTCAAGCCGGCATCCGCCCCTCCGAAAACATTGTCGTCGCAGCCCACGCAAACACCGGCTCACCCATCCTCATGGGCTTTGAAGACACCATCACCCAACTCCAAACCAACCCCGCCGACTACGCCCACTTCCTTTTGGATGCGCTGGCGCAGCAACAAACTTCCGATTCCAGGCCCATCCACCAATTCGTCAAACCCACTCTTGTTCTTCCGCGCGCCTCTTGAAATTTTATTTACCCGCCTAAAATACCCCAGTGGTTCGACGCCCACTGAATTCCCGGGCCTTGAGCCGGTTTCCTGATCAATCCTCGCCCTCCGCATCAAATGAAAAGTCTGGTTCGTTCGTACCCGACCGGGCAATCCAGTCGGCATGGAACCATTCCCAATGTTGCTCGACACAACAACCCTGCTATTGGTCACCTGTATCATCACCGCCATTCTCGGCGGTGCGCAGTTCTTGGTCTGGTGGAGCAATCGTGAAATCGCTTCCATGCGGTATTGGTCGTTGAGCATGCTGCTCGTGTTGATGGCGTTCATTCTTTTTGTGCCTGTGGCCTCTCGTCCCGGAGAAAAAATCTGGCCCGTTCTTTCCAACCTCGCGGTCAGCACGGCCTATATGACGATCTGGGCTGGCATACGCGTCTTCATCGGCCGAAAGCCATGGTCAAAATCTGCCCTTATCGCTGTCGTCTTGTACATGTGCGCCATGTTCGCGCTCATCCAGACCGGCGCATCCATTCATGGACGCATTCTTCTCCAATCGCCTCTCATCGCTGCATTTTCTTTTCTCTGCGCACGCGACCTTCTTACCCTCCCCGAAAATAAACGCGATCCGGCCACCATTGCCGTTGGATCACTCCTGATCTTCCACATGCTGTTTTATTTGGCCAGGATTTGGGCCGCGGCCCGCATTGTCTTTTATGATGCCCCGCCCCAGTCTGATCTTCTGGTTCAATTCACTTTTCTTCAATCGTCAATGGTCATCGTTGCCACCGGTATTGGTTTCCTGGTCATGACCACCACACGCCTGCAAACCCAACTGCGCCAACAGGCCACCACCGACGCACTTACAGGCATTCGTAATCGGAGATGGTTCATCGAGCATGCCGAGCGGGAATTCAGCCGCGCCAGACGCAATCAATCACCCTTGAGCATTGTCGTCATCGACATCGATCACTTCAAAAAGGTCAATGACATGCACGGCCATATCGCCGGCGACATCCTTCTCAAAGCCGTTGCCGCTGCGCTGTCTGAAGGTCTTCGGTCCACTGACATGCTTTGCCGCTGGGGCGGCGAGGAATTCTGCGTCTTGCTGTCCGACACCCCGGCCCAGGGTGCCCAAGCCATGCTTGATCGTTTACGCCTCCAAATCGCAGCACTTGAAATTCACCATCAAGGCAAGACCCTCACCGCCACCATCAGCGTCGGCATCGCTCAAACCTCCACGCGGGATGCGTCGCTGGATGACACCATCGCCCGAGCCGATCACGCGCTTTATGCAGCTAAAAACACTGGCCGCAACCGCGTCACGGTCGCTCACCTTCACGCTTCGCGTATCCTGCCTTCCGTTTGATCTTGCCGCCTTCCAATATTTCATTTGCCTCCCATGATTTGTTATGACAATATGTAGCACCACTCCACTTACCCGGACTTCACATGACCCCTGAAGCACAAGCCCAATTCCCGCCTCAAACCGTCACGCTTCGCAATGGCGTCACCGCCATCGTCCGCCCCATGGCCCTTACCGATGCCGACGCCCTGGGTGATTTCTATCTTTCAGTCCCCCGTCAGGACTTCCGCTTTTACTGTCCCTATAAACTCGACCGCCCCACCGCAGCCAAACATGCCGCGGAAGCCGACAAACCCAACTGGGCTGTCATCGTCATCGCTTCCCCTGAAGGCGAGATCGGTGGCTATGCCTGGTACCGCTGGGACAACGACCAATCCCCCGAAAGCACCTTCGGCATCTGCATCCGCCCCACCTGGCAAAATTCCGGCGCAGGCCGCGCCATCATCGCACGCCTCCTGGAAGTCGCTCGAGTCGTCGGCCCGCCAGTCATGAATCTCACCGTCCAGCTTGCAAATGATCGTGCCGTCGCCCTCTATCAAAAAATGGGGTTCAAAATCGAGCGCGAACAAACGCGCGGCCAAGTCGCAGAGTTCCCTCCCGAACCTGAGTATTTCATGCGCCAACCCGTCCGCTGATCCAACCGCTTCCATTGGCTTCTTTGAAGGCCTCATTCCGATGAGCGCCCCAAACCCCCTCATCCTCATCATTTAGTGACGAAACAGCCGATCCCGGCCCATCACCCTTCAAACCCTGCTTCTCCAGGCGCGCAGCATCAGCCTTCGCACCAATCACTTTCGCACTTTATGATTGCCGTGTCGCGTTTCAGCGTCAATGTCGCTCGATTCAGGATTTCTCAGCGCTTACGGACACAACCATGACCATCAACTGGGGCAAAGAAGCCCGCGACATAAAGCCCGACCCCATCTCCGGCGCGCAAATCAGCCGCCTCTCCGGCTCATCCATCCGTACCGAAAACATCTACTGCCTCGCCCCCTGCGCCACCCCCGATGGCCTGCGCTTTGCCTCCATGCGCTACATCGATGGTTTCAGCCCCGTCTCTCTCATGGTCCACGATCTCAAAACCAAATTCACCGGCCTTCTCGCCAAAGATATCGAAGGCACCCCCATCAGCGCTCCCTGGGGTTCCGGCGTCTATTACTTCAAAGACACAAACCTCCTCCGCGTCGACCTCTACGACGGCTCCATCAAACCCATCCTCGACTTCTCCTCCATGCCCAAGTGCTGGCAGCTCATGTCCATCTCCCCCGACGAGCAATACCTCCTCTACACCGGCACCGTCCACAGCGACCCGGAGGCCTACAACCTCATCATCGTCAACCTCAAAGACAAAACCTGGCGCCAACTGCTTCAAAAGCCTGAAACCAACCGCCTCGGCGGCTCCTTTGATCCCGATCACGCCAATCAGGTCCTCATCGCCAAAACAGAATGGATCGGCGAAAACCGCTACGGCATCGGCGTCATTTCAGATCTCCATGGCAATCTCCAGTCCCCCCTCTTCAAGGAAGTCCATCATTCCACCTGGGTCGGCTCAAAACGCATCATCTCCGCCGCTGGCATCAACTACGATGGCTACCTCTCCGGCATCCGCGAAAAAATGGGCGGCGACATCATCCTCCACGACATCGCCACCGGAGCCGACAAAACCATCCCCATGGGTCCCTACCTCCCCTTCCACGTTTCCGGCTCGCGCTGCGGCCGCTACATGGTCTGCGAAGGCATCGAAAACGACCTCGTCGAAGGCCCCACCCCCATCGTCATCGTCGATGTCATTTCCGGCAAGTACCGCGCTCTCGTGCAAGACTGCAAATGCTCCGGCGGCGGTGATTCCGGCCGTCAGGCCAAACCCTACTTCACAGCCGACAACGCCCATGTCATCTACACCGCCGATCCCGACGGCATCGTCAATGTCTTCGCGGCAAAAGTTCCCTCTGGCTTCCTCGAATCCCTCGCGTAAGCATTCTCGCCGTAATCAGCCCTGATATTTCACGGGGGATAGCCATATCAAGTCCAGGATCAAGGGGCGCACCTCGCCTCGGGCTTCATCCATCTGCTGATATCGAAAGTCTCCACTCACCCCATCGCAGCCTCAAACCGATACCGCCCTGCGCCCACGTCAAACGTGATGCCGCCCGGTTCCTGCCGCACGTTGCGGATATCCGCATGCCCGTTGAGTTCCTGGTCGGATTCCTTGCATTCCTCCACCGACGCAGCCGGCAGTACCACCGTCGCCGTCGTATTGGCGGGAACCAGCACTTCCAGCTCCATCACTCCGCCATCAAGCTTCCAGGCCACCTCGATCATCCCGTTGATCGATTTATAGCTGGCCTTGGTCCACGTGATCCGATTCGCTGGCTTGGGAGCGATCCGGATGTGCTGATAAGCCGGCTTATCTGACCCGAGATCAATCCCGCCCAGATGCATGAACATCCACCCATCCACCGCGCCGAATGCGTAATGGTTGAACGAATTCATGCTCGGCGTCTGGAATCCCTTCTCCTGGGTCCACCCGTCCCAGCGCTCCCAGATCGTCGTCGCGCCGTTCTTGATGGAATAACCCCAGCTTGGATATGTCTCGTTGAGCAGCAGAATCGCTGCCACTTCATGATGGCCAGACCCTGTCAGCGCGTGCATGATCTGGGATGTGCCCAGGAAGCCTGTGGAGATATGGTTCTTGCGCCCCTCGATCAGCTTCGCCAGCTTCAAGCCGGAGAACGGCCGCACCTTTTCTGGAATCAAGTCAAACGCCAAGGCAAGGGCATAGCTGGTCTGTGAATCGCTCACCGTCCGTCCGCCCGGCGTCACAAACTCCCGGCTGAACGCGCCCGTCACATTCTTTTCCAGGTTCTGCCATTTCTTCAAGTCCTTGCCCCGCCCGGCCAGCGGCGCAATCAGCGTCATCAGCTTCGCACACAGCGCAAAGTAAGCCGTGCCGATAAAAGAATGGCTCGTCGGGTCGTTCACATCCAGCCAATCGCCAAAGCCATATTCCGGCCGCAGGTAGTCATTGGCGGTGGTTTCCAGGAACTGCATGTACCGATCCATCGCGTCGTAGCACTTCTCCAGGATGCGCGTATCGCCGTACACCTGATAAAGCACCCACGGGCAGATCACGCCCGCATCCGCCCAACCCGCCGCGCCATACAGATGTTGCATCTGCGGCACGCGCGCCAGCACATCCGGCACTACATATGGGAACGCACCTGTCGGCCGCTGATTGTCCACCACGTCGATCAGCCATTTGCTGAAGAAAGCGGAGACATCCATGTTGTACGACGCTGTGCGGATAAACACCTGCGCGTCCCCCAGCCACCCCAGGCGCTCATCGCGCTGCGGGCAGTCCGTGGGCACTTCCAAAAAATTGCCCCTCTGGCCCCACACCACGTTCTGATGCAGCTTATTCACCATTGGATCGCTGCATTCAAACGTCCCCACCACCGGCGTATCCGAGTGCAGCACAATGCCCGTCACGATGTCCAGGCTAACGCTGGCGTCCGGCGGCAGGCCTGTCACCTCCACATATCGAAACCCATGGAACGTGAAATACGGCTGGTAAACCTCCACGCCGTCCCCCTTGAATGTGTACAGATCCATCTGCGGCGCGCTCCGCAGATTCTCCGTGTACAGCGTCCCATCGGGGTTAAGCACTTCCGCATGGCGCAGCTTGATCGTCGTCCCCGCCGAAGCCTTCAGTGTGATCCGCGGCACGCCTGTAATGTTCTGCCCAAGATCAAACACATATGTATCCGGCGTCGGCTCCGTCACATTGATCGGCTTGATCTCCTGCGTCGCGCGCACCGGCTGCGCCACTGACGCGATCAGCTTCCCACGCGGCGTCGCCTGCAGTTTCGCCGCGGTCCACTTCCCATCGTCAAATCCCGGCTCATTCCAACCCGCGATCTCAAGCCGCGCATCATAAACTTCGCCTCGGTAGATATCTGAACTCTTCACTGGGCTGGGCGCCGTCTTCCACGACCCATCCGTCACGATCGTTTCTTTGCGTCCGTCGGCGTATTTCAGTACCAGGTTGGCGTAAAGCGAAGGGGTATAGCCGTAATGGTTGCGCAGGTTTTCCCAAGCCAGATAACCTGAATACCACCCTTCTCCCAACACTGCGCCCAGAGCGTTCTCGCCGGTCTTGATCATCTCCGTCACATCGTAAACCTGGTACTGAATCCGATTGTGGTAATCCGTCCAGCCGGGCGTAAATAGGTCGTGCCCGATGCGCTGGCCATTGAGATACGCCTCATAAAGCCCCGCCGCGCTGATATAAAGCCGCGCGCTCACCAGGGCCTTACCCGGCTTGAATGTCTTGCGCAGGTAAGGGCTTTGATACACTTCGCGCCCGTCTGCATGCGCACCCGTGCCGATCCAATACCCCTGCCACTGCGTGTAGTTCAAAATCCCCGTCTCAAACCACGCTGTTTCGCTAAAGTCCGATGGCCGGTCCTGGCTGTCCCACGTCCGCACCTTCCAGTAATAGCGGGTGCATGATTTGAGTGCCTCCGCACCCGCGAACGGGATCTGCACAGTCTTGTCGGACATTTGCTTGCCCGAATCCCACACATCTGCTTCATCACGCGAGAGCGCTGATTCCGACTTGGAAACCAGAATCTGATACGCCGACTGCACTGCGCCCTTGCGCTCGTCATGCACCAGCCAGAAAAACCGAGGCTCGGCATCATCGATCCCCAGCGGATTTATCAGGTAATTCACCTTCAGATCCAGCGGGTGAAGGGGATGGTCAGGCAGTGGAGCGTTTTTCTTGTGTGCGTTCATGGGTGAAATATCTTGGGTCGTCTAAAGGGTGTCGTCAATTCGTAGAAACCACTGTTTTGTCTTGTGCCATACTCTTGTCTTCGTGAGCATATCTTTTCTCTTAGCCGCGACTGCCTGCGGCGGGGTCTATCGCTTAAGCCTCCGCCTGCAACGGCCTGGGTTTGAGCTTTCCTTCAAACCGGTACTGCCCCGAACCTACTTCCAGCACGGCATCATCTCCCTCCATGCGTGGGTTCTTCACATCCGGATGGTGCGTCAGGTTAAGTCCGTTCTCTGAAGCGTTTTCCAGCGCCACGCCCGGCAACCGCACTGTCGCTGTGGTATTGGGGGCAATTGAGCAGCTCAACTCAAATGCCTCTTCCTTTACCTGCCAGGCAACTTCGATTTTGCCATGCACCGAGGCATAGCTCGCCTTCGCGCTCGTCAGCCTCTCAGTCGGCTTAGGCGCAATGATGACATGTTTGAACCCGGCCTTGGCGCTGTCCAGATCGATCCCTCCGATATGCATATACATCCACTGCCCAACTGCGCCGAATGCATAATGGTTAAACGAATTCATCCCAGGGTTCTGGAATCCCTTCTCCTTCGTCCACCCGTCCCAGCGTTCCCAGATCGTCGTAGCGCCGTTCTTGATGGAATACCCCCAGCTTGGGTAGGTCTCGTTCAGCAGCAGCTTGCAGGCCAGATCATGGTTGCCGGATTTGGTTAGCGCATGCATCAAGTGCGATGTCCCCAGGAATCCGGTCGCCAGATGGTTGCCGCGTGCCGCGATATGCTGCGCCAGATGCTTTCCGGCAAGCAGCCGCACCTTGTCCGGCAGCAGGTCGAATGAAATCGCCAGCGCGTAGGCCGTCTGGGAATTCCCCACGATTCGCCCCCCCGGCGTAACGAATTCGCGATTGAACGCCGCCACCACGTTCTTCTCCAGCGTCTGCCACCGCTTGATGTCCTTCTTCATTCCTGCCGCCTGCGCGATCAGCACCATCAGCTTCGCATCCAGCGCAAAAAAGGCCGTCCCGATCAGCGACTTGTTCGTCGGGTCATTCACATCCAGCCAATCGCCATATCCGTACGGCTTCCTGATCAAATCATCGCTGGTGATCTCCAGGAAACCCATCCATCGGCTCATCGCCTCATAGTGCTTCATCAGGATGCGCTTATCGCCATACACCTGATACATCACCCACGGCACGATCACCCCCGCATCGCTCCAGCCCGCCGCGCCGTAAAAATGCTCGCTGCGCGGCTCGCGCGCGAGAATGTCCGGCACAATGAACGGAAACGCACCCGACGGCCTCTGCGCAATCTCAACATCCACCATCCACTTATTAAAGAATCCCGCGACATCCATATTGTGCGTCGCCGTGCGTGCGAAAATCTGCGCGTCCCCCATCCACCCCAGCCGTTCATCCCGCTGCGGGCAGTCCGTCGGCACATCCAGAAAATTGCCCCGCTGGCCCCACACGATGTTCTGGTGAAGTTGGTTCACCAGCGGATCATTGCATTCAAATGTCCCCGCCTCTGCCGTATCCGAATGCAGCACCACCCCCGTCACCGTATCCAGGTTCAGGCTCACATCCGGCGGCAGTCCGGTCAATTCCACATACCTGAATCCATGGAAAGTAAACCGCGGCTGGTACACCTCTACGCCCTTCCCCTTGAGCGTGTAATGGTCCACCTGCTTGGCGGACCTCAGGTTATCCGTATACAGCGTCCCATCCGCGTTCAGCACCTCTGCATGCCGAAGCTGGATCGTCGCCCCCGCCGGGCCTTGAATCATCAATTTCGGCACACCTGTAATGTTCTGACCCAGGTCAAAAATATACGTATCCACGCCCCCTTGTTTAACGGGTTCCGTGATGTTGATCGGCTTCACTTCCTTCACCGCCCGCACCGGGGGCGAAACCAGCCCCACCAGTTTCACGGAAGGCGTCTCCTGCAGCACCGCCGGTTGCCATTTCGCATCTGCAAATACTGCCTCGCACCATCCCGGCTGTTCCAGCCGCGCGTCATAACTCTCGCCCCGATAGATATCCGACTCCAGCACCGGCGAGGGAGCCCATTTCCAGCTCGTATCCGTATTCACCGTCTCCGTACGGCTATCTGCAAACCTGAGCACAAGCTGCGCAAACAGTGACGGCGTCTTGCCGTAATGGTTGCGCTGCCCATGCCACCCAAGATTGCCTGAATACCACCCCTCCCCCAGGATCGCCCCCAGCGCATTCTCTCCCTGTTTGATCAACGCCGTCACGTCATAGGTCTGGTATTGAATTCGCTTGGTGTAATCCGTCCAGCCTGGTTGAAAAACTTCTTTCCCAAGCCGCGCCCCATTGAGGTAAACCTCATATAACCCAGCCGCGCTCACATACAGCCGCGCAGACACGATCGGTCTGCTGGGGCGAAACACCTTGCGCAGATATGGGCTCTGATAAGGCGCTTTTCCATCCGCCACCTGGCCGGACCCGATCCAACGCGCCGTCCATTCCGCATGCTCCAGCACGCCCATTTCAAACCATGCCGGCTTGCTGAACGGCGAAGGTTGCCCTTGCGCGTCCCACGTTCGCACCTTCCAGTGATAACGCGTCCGCGAGCGCAGCTTGTTCAGCCCGTTGAATTCCACCTGCACGCTCTGGTCCAGCGGCTGCCTCCCTGAATCCCACACATCCCCACGGTCCAGGCTCAGTTGGCTTTCAGAGATCGCCACCACCACCTGGTAAGCGCCTTGAACAGCCCCCCTGCGTTTGTCGTTCACCTCCCAGAAAAACCGCGGCCTGGGATCATCGATCCCCAGCGGGTTTACCATGTAATTCGTCTTCAGATCCGTCGGCGCATCGGGGTGGTCAAGCGGGCCTATCGGCTCCGCCGTCACAGGTGCAGTTGTCATTGGAACTCCCGTCCATGGGAATAGGGGCTTCGTCCAGCCCGGTTGTTATACCGTCAAACCCGTTTGAGTGGGTGTTTGTCATTGCGGCCCATCATCACTACATCCCTTGCAGACAATTCCAACAAACACGCACAACTTGTCACACATTCGCAACTTTTCGTTAGAATTCCCACCGAGTGCTACTTCCACATTTCTAAACCTTCTCGGGAGAATGTTATGGGTATCTTTGACAAAGTTTTCGGAAGCTCTGATCCGAAAGCAATCAGCCTCACGGCGCAAGAGGGCTTTTTCGGGATCATGCTCTTGGTCGTCGCCGCCGATGGTGACATTGCCGACGGCGAAATGCTCGCCATGTATGCCGTCACCAAACGCATGAAACTCTATGACGGCCTTTCTGAAAGCCAACACAAAAGCCTCATCAAGAAAACCCTCGGCATCCTGCAAAAGCACGGCCCCAAGCTCCTTCTTGAAAAAGCCGCAGGGTCTCTCCCCTCCGAACTCAAGTCCACCGCCTTCGCCGTCTCCGTCGACCTGGTCTTCGCCGACGGCGTCGTCGAAGACGAAGAACGCGCCATCCTTGAGCTTATCTATAAGCAACTCGCCATCCCCAAGGAAATGGCCAACAAGATCATCGAAGTCATGAAGATCAAAAACGCAGGCTGATTCCACGCGTTATTTATGTCTACGCAATCACCCAGACGACCGCGGAAATCCTTATTTCCGCGGTCGTGTTTTTTGTCTTAACGTGGCTTAACTTAATCCCGGCTCAATCATCGACCATCCCATCCCGCAAGCTGCCCCACTCACACACTCAGGCACCGCACGCACGACCACTGTTTCACCCGCACGCCAGTAAACGCCCGCCTGCCCTTCCAGCAAGCCCTGCACATAACCTGGCGATCCATGCACTTGCATCAAACCGCCAGATGATCGATCGATCGATCGCACCGGCGCACCACTCATTCGCACCAGCCCGGCACTCACGAAACTAAATCCTCCGGTGATCCGCGCCCCATCCCACAGTCCTTCCGGCGCATTCTCGCCGTCGCCTTCAAACGCATCCAATGAGAGCCGGTACTTAAAACCCGCTCCCCCGGCAATCTGTACCTGTCCGCTGAGCCCCCTTGCATCGCTCTCTGAATCAATCTGTCCCCCTTGCCACGCCAGGCGCAGTCCATGCGGCACCAGGCCAAACATCGCACCCTCATGGCCCCATCCCGTCACATTCGCATAGCCCGGTCCCCAGGGAGTCTGAATTTGTGCCTCCAGCCACGCAACCTTCTTCCCGATCAATGGGTGCGACGCCCATGCATGCGTCTCCCCGCCCCGATGCATGACAGCCCCCTTGAGTGTGCCCATCCAAAGCGCCACCTCCCCCGTATACCGATACCCCATCGGAAATACACGCCCAGCCACGCTCACCTTGGCCGCCCCAGGCTTGAAAGTCATTGCAACCAGGTTGTCCCAAACTTCCGATACAAACGCCTGCTGTCCAGGCCCGCGTCCCCCTTCGCCTTCCCTGGTCGACTTCACCAGCGTCATCGGTACATCAATGGCAGCCATGGTTCACTCATCCTTTCCTGCGCCCGCAGCTTCCTTACTCCTGCCCATTCCCAGCTTGCTGAGCAGTTGCTTCACCGACACTCCCATCATCACAAACCTTTTCACTGCCGATATTTCCATCGCCCTGATCTGCGTATACCAGCTTGATATTCCAGTGAAAAACTTATGCATCTCCACCAGCCGCTCGTGCGTCGTCTTGTCTTCTGGCTTGTCGGACGTCCTGGCAGTCTGAATGCAATCCTCCAGCAGTGTGATTGTCGGCACAATCTCACGCTTGATCCGTTCATCCAGAATCAACCGGAACATCTCCCAGACCTCTTTCATTGACTCAAAGTGGTCTCGCCGATCCCCCATCACATGCACCACACGAATCACACCCCACCCTTGAAGCTCTCGCAGACTCGTACTTACATTCGACCGTGCTACACCCAGTGTATCGGTGATGTCCTCAGCCGTCAGCGGGGCTTGTGCGATGTACAAAAGCGCGTGGATCTGCGCGATCGTACGGTTGATTCCCCACCGCGTGCCCATTTCCCCCCAGTGAAGAATAAACTTTTCCATCGCTGGCGTAAGTTCCATCATTTGCCGCCTTTCTGTCCTTTCAGAAATTATCACACGCTTTGTCGCTTGAGGCAACCCTTTATCTAAGGGTGCGACAATCCGCCCAACCATTCATAGACATCCACCCGGCAACTGTATACATCCTGTTGCATTTCGCCTAAAAAACCCTGTCGCGCCGTTCATGGAGCACCTAAACCCAGGCTTATTCTGAGTTTGCATTGGCTAATCACCCGATTCCTATCGCCACGTTTCTTGACAGATTCTTACCGGCCACTACCCTTTGTGATCCCCAATTGCCTGCCAAACCTTGACAAGGGTAAGGCTGCGCAACGTCCTATGTAATTCTATTGCTTACTCAAAGCCCCTTGGATTCAATGGGCTTCCTTGTGAGGGTGTATGACGCAGTCGCAGTCTTTGAGTGT
>CAZGOM010000094.1:0-21064 GCA_964527265.1 uncultured Phycisphaeraceae bacterium
CGCCCCCCAGGTCTCCGTCAAACGCTTCACCCCGCCCGCCGCCCCCGGCGTCGCCAAGCTCGTCCAGGACGTCTACGGCCCCGCACCTTCCTATTACCCCTCCCAACTCTACGCCCCCGATCAAATCATCCAGCTCAACGCTGAAGGCAAGCTCATCTCCATCATCGCCTTTGATCACGCCGGCGATGTCGTCGGCCACTATGCCCTCGAACGCCCCCGCCTCGGCGCTGTTGCCGAAGCCAGCGACGCCATGGTCGCAATCCCCTTCCGCCATCACCACGTCCTTGAAGACATGCGCGCCATTCTCCGCGATGAAGCCATCCGCCAGGGCCTCACCGGCCTCGTCGGCTATGCCGTCACAAACCACGTCTTCACCCAGAAAGTCGAAGAGCACTCCGGCGCATCCCCCTGCGGCATCGCCCTGGGGCTCTGGCCCCGCTCCTTCCACAACATGCCCGAACCCCTCACCCAGCGCATGAGCTTCGCCATCTATTTCAAATACCTCCAGACCCCGCAATCCGCCCTTCACATCGCCACCCCCCACCAGGACATCCTCACCCGCATCTACGCCCAGTTCGGCATCTCCCTCCAACATCAGCCCGACGCCCCAGCCCAGACTCTCGGCGATCTCACCGTCGAATACGAAGCCCCCGTCCAGACCGGCACCATCCACATTAGCCGCATCGGCAAAAACACCTCCCTTGCCATTACCAAAGCCCGTCGGGAACTCTTCGACACCGACGCCAAAGCCCTCACCCTCGAAATCCCTCTCAACCAGCTCGGCATCAACGACGCACTCAAAGCCGCCCAAGCCGAAGGCTTCTACTTCTGCGGCTTAGGCCCCGCCTTCGCCGACGGCTCCGATGCCCTCATCCTTCAACTCCCCCGCGAAGAAATCGACATCAACCTCGTCCAGATCGACCACCCCTTCGCCAAAGAACTCCTCGCCTATGTCGACGCCCAACGCCAAAACAGACCATAATTTCACACCATGACCAATCCCTCCTTCACCGCCTTCCTCACCCCTTCGGAGTTCATCGACTCCGACCACCCCACCATCGTCGCGCAGGCCCAATCGCTCACCCAGCCAGACATCACGGCCACCGCCAAAGCCACCTTTGAGTGGGTCCGCGATCACGTCCTCCACAGCCGCGACCACGAGAAAAACCCTGTCACCTGCCGCGCCTCAGATGTCCTCAAACATCGCACCGGTTACTGCTACGCCAAAAGCCACCTCCTGGCCGCCCTCCTGCGCGTAAACAACATCCCCGCCGGCCTCTGCTACCAGCGCCTCAGCGTCAACGACACCGGCGCCCCCTACTGCCTCCACGGCTTTAACGCCATTCATCTCCCCACCTTCGGCTGGTACCGCGTCGACCCACGCGGCAACCGCCCCGGCATCAACGCCCGCTTCGCCCCTCCGGCCCACCACCTCGCCTTCCCCCTCCAGACACCCGACGAATACGAGTTCGAAACCATCCTCCCCGAACCACTCCCCTGCATCACCCATCTCCTGACCACCGCCCCAGACTGGCAATCCGCCCTCGCCAACCTCCCCGACATCTCCCCCGACCAATTCCCCCAACACCACCTCACTATCCGCCTCCGCGGCCTGCACTACTACCCCTGATCATTATGTCCAAAGTCCCCCCTATCCTCCCCTTCTTCTACGTCTCAGACATCCGCAACGCCCTCACCCGCGCCGCCGACCACCACGGCCAGATCCTCAAACCCATTGCCCCCACGGGCAACCTCTTCATCGCCACTCTCCGCGATCCCGCAGGCAACACCCTCGGCCTCTGGCAATTCACCCAGCCATGATTTCTCTGCACTTCTTCTTACTTATCCCTCATCACTTATCACTTGTACCTTTCCTCAAATCCCCTCCCCCCCGATATACACCCCCTTCACCGCCAGCCCCTCATCCAGCACCACCATGTCCGCCCGCTTCCCCGGCGTCAGGCTCCCGATCTCATGCTCCAGCCCCAGCACCCGCGCAGGCGTCAGGCTCGCCATCCGCATCAGTTCCACCAATCCCACCTCCGGCACATCCCGCTTAAACACCCGCACCATGTGGTCCATCCCCTCCACGCTCGACGCCAGCCTCACTCCATCAGGCATCAACCCCTGGTTGTTCTTGCGAATAATCGCCTCCCCCCCATCCAGCGCACCAAACATGTAATCCCCATCCGGCATATCCATCGCGCGGCTCGTGTCCGTCACCAGCGCCAGCCGATCCGGCCCCTTCACCTTATACGCCAGCCTCATCAAATCCGGCGCCAGATGCACCCCATCCGCAATCACCTCCGTCGTCAGCTCATCAAAAAACAGCGTCGCCTCCATCACGCCCCCCATCATCGGAAACGCCTGCCTCAGCTTCATCTTCGACTTATCCGACATCGCACTGAACAAGTGATCGATATGCCGAATCCCCCATCCGATCGCCTCCTCCATCTCTGCAAACGACGCATACGAATGCCCCGCATTGCACCGGATCCCCAGCGCCAGGCACCGCGCCACAAACTCCCGCGCCCCCGGCAATTCCGGCGCAACCGTCGCATTCCTGATGTACTCCGCATACTCAAAATACGGCTCGTAATCCTCCGCCGTCGGCGGCCTCACCTCCGCCCCGGGATGGCATCCCTTCGCCGCCTCCGCAAAATACGGCCCATACAAATGCATCCCCACCACACGCGATCCCCCCTTCACGCCCTTGGTCGCATACTTCTTCGTCAGCTTCAAAAATGCCATGTGCTGCTCATGCCGACCCACCGTCGTCGTCGGCGTGAAACTCGTCGTCCCATGCCGCGCATGCGCCAGGCAAATCGTCTCCCACGCCTCCTCCGTCACATCCATAAAATCCGCACCCGCTCCTCCATGTACATGCACATCCACATACCCCGGCACAAGATACGCCCCCTTCAAATCCACCAACTGCCCAACACCTCTCAACCCCTTGGGCACCCCGCCCGCCTCCCCCACATAAACAATCCTCTCTCCCTCCACAATCACTACCCCACCGGAAACAATCGCCCGCTCCGTCACCACCGCCGCATTCTCATAGCGCACCATCATCAACCTCACATCTTTCAAAAAATGCTTTTTTTTAGAACCAATCCAAGCATAACGCCTCAAAAAACCCTTCAACTTTTCAAAATCACCACTTTATCCGTCTCATCCAACACACAATAACAAAAGTCATAACAATTTGTACTCTTCACACGTCAAATTCGCTTTGCACCCAACACTCTATACTGCGACAATAACCCTCAACTCCAATATCACTCCGGGCGCACCCATGAATCAAGCCACCAAACCATCCTTTATCGTCTACCCCCTCGCTGTCACCTTGGGCTTCCTCGTGCTCTATTTCTTCGCCGACGGCATGCCCCTCAAAGAACTTTTCGGCATCTGGATCCCCTGGACAGCCATCATGCTCTCCGTCTCCGCCATCCTATTCGGCATCTTCTACGCCACTCTCCGCTTCCAGGCATGGCCGCTCCGTTTTCTGGGGTCCCTCTTCTTCCTGCTCTGCGCCCTCTTCGGCCTCATCGTCTTCCTTGCCGGTGGCGACCGCCTCAGCGGCATCCCCATCACGCTCCACGGCATGTGGTCCCTCTTCTATGCCATCACCATCCTCTGGCAAACCTTCGCCCGCGATTTCATCATCTCTCGCCGTACTCAAGCGCCCCAATAAAATGAGTCCCGCACTCTCTTCCTTATCACTTTTCACTTCTCCCTCCCCTCTCGAAACTCCCGCGGCGTACACCCCAGCATCCGCTTAAACGTCCGATTGAAATGCGCAAGGTCATTAAACCCCGCCCCCAGCGCCACCGCCGCCACCTTGTCACTGCTCCCCCTTAACCCCATCATCGCCGCCTGCACACGCCGCTCCATCACATACCCCATCACGGTCCTACCCGTATACCCCTTAAACACCCGGCACAAATGGCTCGCCGTCACCCCCAGCTCCCCCGCCAAATCCTCCACGCTCACCTGACTCCGAAACTCCGTATCCAACTTCCTCCTCAGCTTCTCCAGCCACGCGATCGGCTCCCCCACTGGCATCGAAAGCGACTCCATCCCCGACTTCACAGCCTGCCTGCAGCACGCCACCAGCAGCACTTTAAACAAGCTCCTCACCACCTCTTCCCAACCCGCCTCCATCGCCGTCAGTTCCCAATGCATCCGCCGCACCAGCTCCGTCACTGGCCCCGGCTCATCAAACACAATCCGCGATCTCCGATTCAGCCGATTCTGAAACGCCGGATCCAGCGGCAGCACCTCCGGCAGCACATCCCGAAACCCCATCCCCACCTCCGGCAATCCATGCCGCTTCAAGTCCAGGTAAATGTTGTACACCTCCACCCCATTCGCATCCGTCAGGATGTCATGCACCTGGTTGTAGTGCGTCACTGCGATTGATCCCCCCCGCTCCTCAAACTCGTGGTCCCCCATCACATGCTTCCCCCGCCCGCTCACCACATACGTCAGCAGCACCACCGCCAGACCATGCGGCGAACGCTTCCTGTTCACATACCGCGGGAAATACTGCATCGCCAGCCCCATCGTCTCCAGCGAAGGGTACTTCCGCTTCCAATACTCCATCACCGTAAACCGCTCAGCCATAGCAATCCCATCCAATCAATACATCAATTCAGTCCTAGTATATCCCCCAAATATCCACACAATTGATACCTGTCTTTCCAACTCTTCCCAGAACCCACTACCCAAAACCCAGAACCCAAACTCAAATGAACACCACCCTCACCCAATCCCAGATCGACCAATATCAGCGCGACGGCTTCATCCACATCCCCGGCTTCTTAAACGCCGCCGAAGTCGCCGAGCTAAAGCAAGCCGTCCTCGACGCCGTCACCCAGATGGGCGACCGCAAAGTCTCCGATCAAACCTCCTCCAACGTCAAGGACGACAGCTACTACAACCGCGTCTTCACCCAGAAATTAAACCTCTGGAAAATCAGCCCCACCGCCAAGCGCTACATGCTCTCTCCAGACTTGGGCGTCATGCTCGCCAGGCTCTCCGGCGTCGCCCGCCAGCGCATGTGGCACGACCAGACCCTTATCAAAGAACCCTTCGGCAACGCCACCGCCTGGCACCTGGATAATCCTTACTGGTCCTTCACTTCCAAAAACGCCATCTCCATCTGGATCGCCCTCCAGGACGTCACCCCCAACAACGGCAGCCTCTCCTTCGTCCCCGGCAGCCACAACCTCGCCCAGTTCGATGAGTCCACCGGCAAATACAAAAACGCCGGCATCGGCATGAACATGGACGAGCTCTTTAAGGCCTACCCCGAAATGGCCGCCATCGACCCCGTCCACGTCCCCATGAAGGCCGGCGACTGCTCCTTCCACAACGGCCTCACCGCCCACGGCGCAGGCGCAAACATGACCCGCGGCCGACGCATCGCCATGACCGCTGGCTACATGCCCGACGGCTCCACCTTCAACGGCTCCAAAAACATCATGCCCGACTGGTATTTCAACTCCCTCACCCTCGGCCAAACCCTCAACAACGACGAACTCAACCCCCTCGTCTAACCACCTGATGCGCACCAAAAGCCCGTGTGGCACGGCCCGCCCCGAAGGCGGGCTGTGTCTTGCTCACGCCCACTCTCATACAATCACCCAGTAATCATCCAGCCCACCCGCCGGAAGTGCTTTCGGAAGCGGCGTTCCGCTGGCTCCCGCTTAACCCCTCCCCCAACGCCCCGCTCCCCCAAAAGTTCCCCTTCACCCTCTCATCTCACCCAATAAAACAATCTTCCAAACCCCACCCCACTTAAAACTTCAGCCTCGCCCACACATTAAAATCCCTTCATCCCATAGCCTCCGCCCCTCTGAACTTATCCTTATCCCTTTTACTTTTCCGAAAGCCCCCCATGCTCTACCGCCCCCTCGGCAAATCCGGCCTCCAGGTCTCCGTCATCTCCCTGGGCTCATGGACCACCTTCGGCCAAAGCGTAAACGATGATTCCACTCTCGCCACCATGACCGCCGCTTACGACTCCGGCGTTAATTTCTTCGACGGCGCAGAAGGCTACGGCAATGGCCTCGCCGAGGAAGCCATGGGCCGCGTCTTCAAAAAAACCGGCTGGAAGCGCGACACCCTCATCATCTCCACCAAGGTCATCCGCGTCGGCGATAAACCCACCCAACACGGCATCTCCCGCAAACGCCTCGTCGAAGCCGTCGACGCCGCCCTCAAACGCATGAACCTCGACTACGTCGACCTCTGCTTCTGCCACCGCCCCGACGGCGTCACCCCCGTCGAAGAAATCGTCCACACCATGAACCAGCTCATCAACCGCGGCAAAATCCTCTACTACGGCTCAAGCGTCTTCTCCCCCGCTGACCTCTACGAAATGTACGCCTTCGCCCGCGCCAACGGCCTGGTCGCACCCACCATGGAACAGTCCCGCCACTCCATGTTCTACCGCGCGCGCGTCGAAGGCGAAATCAAGCCCCTCTGCGAGCGCTACGGCTTGGGCACCACCATCTATTCCCCCCTCGCCCAGGGCATCCTCACCGGCAAATACAACAACGGCATCCCCGCCGACGCGCGCTTTAAATCCCAAGGGGAAAAACGCCAGGAACCTCTCTCTGAAGCCAACATCGATAAAGTCCGCAAACTCACCACCATCGCCTCCTCCCTCTCCATCTCGATGGCCCAGCTCGCCCTCGCCTGGTGCATCAAAAACCCCCACGTCAGCACCGCCATTATCGGCGCCACCAAGCCCGAACAAGTCCTCGACAACGTCAAAGCCGCTGACGCCGTAGCCAAGCTCGACGCCTCCATCATGGAGCAAATCGAACAAATCCTCGCCAATAAACCCGCATGACCCAGTTTTAAGGGGTGGTTGATCTGCTGTACTCCAGTTGAAATTGAATCACATACTCGCTAATTTCTCCCGATCCCCAACTGGAACAACCCATGAAGCTTGCCATCAGTACCTATTCCCTTTCCGGCTGGTCCGGTGGTCTCAAAACCCGCACACTCGAAGAAGTCATCGCCCGCATCGGTGAATTTGAAGTGCCCGGCGTCGAATTCTGCGACTTCTTCGGCGACGCACACAACAACCCCTTCCACAAGATAGACCTGGTCAACAAGCGCGTCGCCAAGTGCGGCCTCACTCCCGCTGGATACGCCACAGGATCCGAATTCCTCGTCCCCCGCGAAGAGCAGAAACACCGCGTCGATTTCATCAAGCGCCAGATCGACGTCGCCGCCGCTTTGGGCTGCAAAAACATGCGTTACGACCTCACCAACGGCTGGGGCAAGCACTCCGAAGGCGTCCCCGGCGCCCCCACCTTCGCCAACGCCCTCAAATACCTCGTCCCTGTCGTGCGTGAAATCGCCGACTACGGCCAGGCCAAGAAAGTCGTCACCAGCATCGAAAACCACGGCTGGTACATGCAAAATTCCAAGCGCATTGAAAAGCTCCTCAAAGCCGTCGGCCACAAAAACTACAAGCTCACCATGGACATGGGCAATTTCCTCTGCGTCAACGACAACCCCACCAAGGCTGCTGAGCTCCTCGCCAAGTCTGTCTGCATGGTCCACACCAAAGACTTCCACGTGAAGAAAAAAGGCACCCAGCCCCCCAACGGCTGGTTTGACACCGCCTCCAACCTCGCCCTCCGCGGCGCCATCGTCGGTCACGGCGTCATTGAAATCCCCAAACAGCTCGCCTCACTCAAAAAAGCCGGCTACAAGGGCTTTCTCTCCCTTGAATTCGAAGGCATTGAAGAACCCATCTTCGCCATCACCTCCGGCCTGGCCTACCTCCGCCGCGAACTCACCGCCATCAAAGCCCTCGACTAATCATCCAGGGGATCCAATGGGCGCTGGGATTGCCATCCGCGGCTGCCCCGGAATTCCTTGGGTGTAGCGGTCTTTCAAATGTCAATTGACGAATCGACTTTTCTGTGTGCCATGCTCTCGTCGGCGTGAGCATGTCTTTTCTATTTCTTCTATCCATCAATTTTCACTTGAAAAACCACTAGGTCGCGACCCCACAGCACCCCCACCCTTAAACCACGCCTGACGCCATCCCCTCGCCCCCTCAAAAGCCTAACCCGGATTATTCATACCAGAGGGCGGGTGCCACGGCTTGGCCCGAAGCCAAGCCGTGTCTTGCATGTGCTTACCTACACGCTGTAAAACCCTCATTATTCTCTATGTGCTTATGTCCACTTAATTGAGCACCAAAATCGAATGTCGCCAATGAATAATCCGCGCTAAACCCACCCCGTCGCCCCCACCAGCCCCGCCACCCGATCCAGTTCCGCATCCAGCCGCGCCTGCCAATCCTCCGCCACGCCTGCCCACCCAAGCCCAGCTAAAAACGCCTGCCGATACGCCGTGTTCTCAAACAGCCCATGCAGATACACGCCCGTCACATTCCCCTGTCGCCAACCCAATCCATCCTCCAGATATGCCTCCGCCTCAGCCCCCGCCCTTGTCACCCCATGGTGAATCTCATACCCCTTCAGCCTCCCTCCATGAATCCACCTCACCTCCCGTTGCCGCGTCGTCTTCTTCTTCGCCATCGTCGTCGTCACATCCAAAAGCCCCAATCCCTCTACATTCCCACTCTCAATACCATGCGGATCGGCTATCTCGCGCCCCAGCATTTGCATCCCCCCGCACACACCCAGCACCGGTACACCCGCCTCCGCCGCCCCCCTCACTTCTTTCGCCAAACCGCTCTGACGCAAAAACCGCAAGCTCTCCGCCGTGTTCTTGCTCCCCGGCAAAATCACTGCATCAAACTTCCTCAAATCACACCTCTCCCTCAGCGGCGTCACCGTCACCCCAGCCTCGTAAACCAGCGGGTCAAACTCATCCAGATTGCTCCCATATGGATACGCCACCAGCGCGATATTCGTCGTATTAACCGTCCACCCCGCCCTGTGATGCAGCGTGTCCTCCTCCGGCAGGTAGTGCGGCATCATCGGCACAATCGCCACCGTCTTCACCCCCGTCCGCTCCTCCAGCCACTCCATTGCATTCCCCAGCAGTTTCTGGTCCCCGCGAAACTTGTTCAGCACAAACCCCTTGATCAATCTCCGCTCCTCGGGCTCTAGACACATCCAAGTCCCCAGTAAATGCGCAAACGCGCCGCCCCGGTCGATATCCGCCACCAGGTACACATCCGCCCCGCACTCCAGCGCCACGCTCATGTTCACGATGTCACCCGCCCGCAGGTTCACCTCCGCCGGGCTTCCCGCCCCTTCGATGATCACAAGCTCAAAATCCGCCATCAGCCCCCGCAATGATTCCACCACCACCGGCCACAGCTTCGCCCGCCGCTCCATCCAGGGCGTCGCACTGATCTCACCGTCCACGACGCCCCGCACCACCACCTGGCTTCCCGTGTCGCTGCTGGGCTTCAGCAGCACCGGGTTCATCCGCACTTGCGGCACTGCCCGCGCTGCCACTGCCTGTAAATATTGCGCCCGCCCCATCTCCAGCCCCTCCCCCGTCACTGCTGCGTTGTTGCTCATGTTCTGCGCCTTAAACGGCGCCACCTTCACCCCTCGATTCGCAAACAAACGGCACAATGCCGCCACCAGAAATGACTTGCCCGCATCACTCGTACACCCCATCACCATCATCGGTTTTCTTGCCATCCCTCGATAATCCCCCAATCGTTCCCCATGTCAATGCCACCCCTTCGTTCATTCAACCCAAACTTGACGCATCATCCCCATCCATTGAAAATGCCCCCATGACGCCTATTGCCCAGCGCAATCTCTCCGGTTGGGGCAACTTTCCAATCGAATCCTGCAACACTTCCACTCCCCAGACCCTTGACGCCTTGCGCGACATCGTCACAGGCGCGGCATCCTCCTCCTGTATCGCACGCGGCCTGGGACGCGCCTATGGAGATTCCGCACTCAACCGCAACGCCTCCGTCATCCTCCAAACCTCTCTCAACTGCTTCATCTCTTTTGATCCTCAAACCGGCATTCTTCATGCCGAAGCAGGCGTCAGCTTCGCCGACATAATCGAACACTTCCTCCCCCGCGGCTGGTTCCTGCCCACCACCCCAGGCACCAAATACGTCACCCTCGGCGGCGCCATTGCTGCCGATGTCCACGGCAAAAACCACCATGTCGACGGGTCCTTCGGTAATTTCGTCCTCGACTTTCAAATCATGCTCGCCTCCGGCGAAGTCATGAACTGCTCACCCTCCCAAAACACTGACCTCTTCGACGCCACTCTCGGCGGCATGGGCCTCACTGGTATCCTCCTCTCCGCTCGCATTCAGCTCGTCCGCGTCCCTTCCGCCTACTGCGACGTCACCTTCCACCGCACGCAATCACTCGACGAAACCCTCGCTCACTTCGCCGCGCACGACGATAAACACCGCTACTCCGTCGCCTGGATCGACTGCCTCGCCCTCGGCTCGTCGCTCGGTCGTTCCGTGGTCATGCTGGGCGACGACGCACAGCCGCAAGCCCTTCCCTCCCACCTTCACTACTCCCCCCACCTGCTTCCGCCGAAGAAAAAGAAAAACGTCCCTTTCCAGTTTCCCGCCATCGCTATGAATGCCCTGAGCGTCAAGGCATTCAACACGCTTTACTACGCGGCAAACAAAGACGGCCGCCGCATCGTCGATTTTGATTCCTATTTCTACCCACTCGACGGCATCCTCCATTGGAACCGCATTTACGGTCGACGTGGGTTCATCCAATACCAGGCCCTCTTCCCCCCACAGACTGCCGCCCAGGGCCTCCGTGAACTGCTCGAGCGGACCACCGCCTCTAAAAAAGCCTCCTTCCTCGCTGTGCTCAAGCGCTCGGGCCAGGCCGGGCGCGGCATGCTCAGCTACCTCTACCCCGGCTACACCCTCGCCATGGACTTCGCCAACACCGGCGAAGATCTCCTCCGCCTCGCCGCCGACCTTGACGAAATACTCCTCAAGCACGGCGGACGCCTCTACCTGGCCAAGGACGCCACCACCACCCCGCGCGTCTTTGCCGCCATGTACCCCAGGCTTGCCGAATTCCAACGCATCAAACAACGTTACGACCCCCAGTCACGCTTCAGTTCTTCCCAGGCCCGCAGACTCGGCATCGTCCAGTAAACTCACCCCAATACTCTTGCGAACCCAAAACATGCCTGACAACGTTCTCGTCCTCGGAGCCACTTCCGGCATCGCCAAAGCCATCACCCACGAACTGGCCCGGGCCGGGCACCGCCTCATCCTCGCGGGCCGCGATGCCGATCAGCTCCAGCGCCTCGCCGACGATGTCAAAGTCCGCTTTTCCAGCACAGCCTCCACCGCCGTCTTTGATGCACTGGATTTCGACAGCCACCCGGCCTTCATTCAGCGTGTCATCTCCGACTTCGACGGTCGCCTCGACTGCGTCGTCCTCTGCTACGGCTATATGGTCGACCAACCCCTCACCCAGGAAGACTTCGCCCAGGCACGACGCACCATTGATGTGAATTACACCTCCCCCGTCTCCATCCTCCACTTGGCCGCGGCACAGATGGAAAAACAAAAATCCGGCTGTATTGCCGCCATCTCCTCCGTCGCAGGCGACCGCGGACGCCAATCAAATTACCTCTACGGTTCAAGCAAAGCCGCTCTCACCTCATTCCTCCAGGGCCTGCGCAACCGCCTCACCCGCTCTAACGTTCATGTCCTGACCATCAAACCCGGCTTTGTCGCCACCGCCATGACTGTTGGCAAAATCAACCCCAATTCCCCCCTGGTTGCCACGCCCCAGAAGGTCGCCCGTGACATCGTCCGTGCCATCCAGAAACGCAAAAACGTCCTTTACACACCTTGGTTTTGGTGGGGCATCATGTCGATCATCTGCGCAATCCCTGAATTCATCTTCAAGAAACTCAAGCTTTAGACATCCCATCATGCCATCGCCCTATGCTTAGCCCGCGATCGCTTGAGGCAATGGATGAGCCAAGTTAATCTATCAAGAATTCCACTTTTCAAACTCACCGATAGATGGTTCATTCGACCTCTTGGCCGAAAGAACACGTCGGCAATTCAACCAAATCTTGTCGATGCGTCTGCAGGCCTGGTGGATTGGGAAACCTTCTCAAATGCTGACTTCCACCGATGGCTCAAATCCCGCCCAAACTCCGCCCAGCGAGACACTCCCCCTGTTTGTCGATCTTCAGGGTGTCCTGCTTCAGACGGACATAAAACTTGAATCAACGCTGCTGGCTGTCAAGCGTCGCCCGCTTAGCCTTTTCACTCTCCCCTTCCATTTCATCGCAGACTCTGCATCATTCCAGCGCCACCTTCCTGACCTTGCGCTCCCCGATGCCTCTCTGCTTCCATACCGGCCGGAAGTCGTCGAATTTCTGCGTAAGCAAAAAGCCGCCAACAGAAAAACAGTCCTTGTTCATGACATTGACCAGCGCATCGCCGATCACATCACTGCCCACCTTGGCTGCTTTGATGAGGCCGTCGAGGCCAACACTCAACAGGGTTCCCTCGGCCCGGGGACATTGCCGCGCATTCAGCAGTTGTGCGCGCAACATGGCTGGACGGCATTTGCCCATCTGGGCAAACCGCAAAGCGACGGCTCCCATTGGCGTTGGGAAGAGAATGTTTATGACATCTCTTCGCCAACGACCGGGGTGATAAAGAAAAACACCCACACGGCGCCGATTCAATTCACCAGCGAAAAACAAACCCTTTTAAAACCCCTGGTTAAATCGCTTCGGCCCCACCAGTGGGTCAAAAACCTGCTTGTGTTCCTTCCCATGATCCTGGCCCACCAGATTAACCCGGCCAACCTGCTGCTCGCCCTGGCCGCCTTCACCGCATTCAGCCTCGTCGCCGCTTCGGTCTACATCAGCAACGACATGCTCGACATCGAATCCGACCGGCGCCACAGGACCAAACGTAACCGTCCGTTTGCATCGGGGCGTCTGCCGCTGTGGGTCGGGCTGGTCTTGCTGCCCCTGCTGCTCCTGCTGGGATTTGCTGTCTCTCTCATGGCGCTCCCGCCGCAGTTCACCCTTTTGCTCGCTGTCTACGTAATCGCCACGATTCTGTATTCATTCTGGCTCAAGAGCTGCCTGCTCATCGATGTATTCATGCTCGCCGGTCTCTATTCCCTCCGCCTTTTTGCCGGCGGGCTGGCTGTCCAGGTCGCCATCTCAGATTGGCTGCTGATGTTCTCGATTTTCTTTTTCCTGTCCCTTGCCTTCGTTAAGCGGTATGTCGAGCTTGCCCATCAGGTCCAGCGAAATCTTTCTGCTGACATCACGCCAAACAAGGCCCGCGCTTACCAGGTAGGCGACCTCCCCGTCGTTCAGGCGGTCGGCGTCGCCAGCGGGTTTGCCGCCGCGGTGGTCTTTTTCCTTTATCTCAAAAGCGAGTCCGTTGCCCGGCTGTATGCCGACTCCCGTCCAGTCTGGTTCATCTCGCTGCTATTGATCTATTGGATCACCCGCGTCTGGTTTTTGGCCCAGCGCGGCCAAGTCGCGGATGATCCCATCGTGTCCGCTCTCACCGACCGCGTGAGTTGGTTCATCGCACTCTGCATCGGGATTTTGATCCTCTTGGCAATCCGCGGCCTGCCTTTTTGAGTGCCTTCCTGGTATTCAACACGCATCCGACGCAAACGCGCGTGCTGGAGGCATCATGGCTTCCATCATCCCCTCCCTCCCCATATAGCGATCTCTCGCCTCACGTCCCCGCCATCGAATCATCCATGTCCTCAGGCTCCACCACCGTGGGCGTCATCTGCTCCTCCTCCACCACGCCATCTGAAGGATCCATCCCCGTCCCCGCAACCAGGCTCGGCATCTCCAGCTCAAACACCGTCCTCCCCTTCACCACATGCTCATGAATCACGCTGAACTCATGCGTCAGCGCCATGATCTGCCTGCGCGCATCCTCATTGATCTTCACATTCTCAAACGGCACCAGCCACACCCGCGTCGTCTTCTGCTTCAGCCGTTCCACCGGACCCTCTCCAGCCTCAAAGTCGCCCGCTTTCAAACCCCATTCAAACTGCTCCGACAGCCCCCCCGCCGGCTCAAGCAGGTTCATCGTCGGCCGCTTCGCATAATAAAACCACGGCGCAAGCTCAAAGTGCGGCCCCGCCACCACCACCATGTCCCCCCGTTCCCCCATCTTCTCAATCAACCGCGCAACATCCCGATACGGATACTCCGGACCATTCCACGCCACATCCGTCAGCGACCATCCGCATACCACGCAGATCAACGCAGCCACCACCTGTCCCGTCACCTTCGACTTTCGCCAAACACTCTGCACTCCCGCCCCCACCGCAACCATCTGCGCCGCCAGCGGCCCGGCGAAATACCGTGCCACGCGCGCGATATCAGGATAGCGCATCATCGCCATCACAAACGCCAGTAACATCGGCATCCACCACACCAGCACCACCAGCCCGCCCTTGTCTCCGCGCATCCGTCTCACGCCCAGCGCCCCCAGCACCATCACCCCGCACGCCATCAGCAGCATCCCCCATGGCCAATCGCGTACCAGACTCTCCGACGACATCCCCTGCGCCATCAAGCCCGGCACAGACTCCCACCGCCACACCGGAATCCAGGCCACCGGCCCTGACGCCCCAGCCATCGCCGCAGATGCCAACGGAAACACCGCGCCCAACGCGCCACCTGCGCCAGCTCCGACGGCCAGATCAGGCCGCCGCTTCACGCGCCACAGCAGATACGCCAATTCCCCTGCCAGAAACAGCCCGGTTGAATAATGCGTTGCTAACGCAAGCAGGTTCAGCCCCGCCAGCACCCACGCCTGGCCACGCTCGCGTCCTTTAATCTCGCATCGCAAAATCCACCACATCGACGCCAGCACCAGCGCCATCGCCAAGGTGTAGGGCCGCGCCTGGATCGCCAGCCAGAATGTCGTCGGACTCCCCAATAGCAGCGCGGCGCCGATCACCCCCACCCATCGACCCGATAACGCCCGCCCAATCAAGTATGTCAACCATCCTGCGCACAATGCGAACGCCACCGAGGGCAGCCGCAACGCCACCTCTCCCATCCCCGCAGCAAGCGACCATGCTTTCAAAAAATAAAAGTAAACCGGCCCGTGCCCATGCGCTAAACGCTCGCGGATGATCTCCACCACCCCCATGTGCATCACCTGCAGCGTCATCCATTCATCCCACCAGAACCCATGCCGGTTGATCTGGCTCAGATAAAACAACCCCGCCGCGCTCAGCACAAACACCATCGCCAGCCTCGCCCAGCCCACGCGGCCGCGCTCCAAACCAAAGCTCACCAACAATGCCCTGTACAACTCGGTCATCTCGGCTGCCCCTGTGAATCAGATCATCCAATTAAGCGCTTGTCCCCACATCCGCATGTGTAGTCTATCACTCCGCGCCCCCTTTTTTCCCGGTTTCACCGCACATTTCATCGTGCGGGCACGGCATCGCCTCAGGCCGATCAAAGGCCTATTTCCGAGAGTTGCTCGCCGGCTTCTTCACGCCGTCGTCCAGCACCCGGATCACCACCAGCGACGTATCGTCGATCGGCCGCTTCATCCCTACGAATTTCCTCATCAGCCACAGAACATGGTTCACCGACTGCTGCGCTGAAAGGTTTTCGCATTCATGAATCGCCTGCATCATCCGGTCGCGCCCGAACTTTTCGTTCTCAAAGTTCTGCGCATCAAACAAGCCATCCGTGTACAGGAACAGCAAATCCCCAGGCCGCAGGTTCACCGTGCCCCGGTCGTAGGTCTGGTCGGGGTCGATACCCAGCACCATCCCGCCCACATCCAGCTTGAAAATCTTCCCCTGCCGCAGCAAAAGCGGCGGCTCATGCCCCGCGCTGCAATAGCTCAGCCGCACCGCCTTGGGGTCCAGTTCCCCGTAAAACAGCGTCACGAATTCATTCGGCAGCGTGTCGTGATAAATCGCCCGGTTCACGATGCTCATCATCCGGTCGATCTCGGCCACGTTCTGCGCCGTCGCACGGATCATCGAGCGCGTGCTCGCCATCAGCAGGCTTGCCGCGATCCCCTTGCCCACCACATCCCCGATCGTCACCGCCAGCCGCCCCTGGTGTCCGAAAAAGTCATAAAAATCCCCACCCAGTTCAAAACACGGGATATATCTTGCCGCGATCTCAAACGGCGACACCTCCGGCATCTTGCTCGGCAGCATCCGCCTCTGCACATCCGCAGCCATGTGAAGCTGCTCGCGCATCCGCATGCTCTCTTGCCGCTGCTTATCCAGAAGCGCGTTCTCAATCGCCGATGCGATCAATTGCGACAGCGACTGCAGCAGCGTCATCTCATAACGCGAAAAGTGATACACCTCACCCGAGTAAACCTGCAATGTCCCGATCGCCTTCCCCCGATACATCATTCCGCAGATCAAACTCGAAGCCAGCCCCTCCCGATCCACCTGCCCCGGATAAACCACCCGCGGATCATTCGCCAGATCCTCGATATAAACCATCTCCCCTTCCAGCGCGCTGCGCATCACCGGCGACTGGTCCAGCGGGATCACACTCTCCTTGATGTACGCTTCGCTCAAATTAAACGACGCGGCAATCTTTAATCTCGCCTTATCGTCATCCAGCAGCCGGATGCACGCCGCCTTCAAATTCATCACGCTCACCAGCGAACGCACCGCAACATCCAGCCTGCGCTGAAGGTCCAGTTGCCCCGTCAGCAGAGTTGTCAGCCGGTTGAGCGTCCCCAATTCCTCGATGCGCACGCGCAACTGATGCGCCTGGTCGCACACATGCGCCACGTGATTGGCCAGTTCATTCACCGCCCGTTGGATCTGCTCCGGTGTCGGTGAAGCGGCAAGCTGCGCGGCTTCCAGCACCTTCCCATGCATCCGCTGCCCCACCCCCAGATCCGTCAGCTTCTGCAGCAGTCCCTGCGCATCCTGCAACCCGACATACGCCTCTTCGCCCGGCTCCGTCTCCACCACTCCCAGCGTCTGACCCTCCACCACAATCGGCGCTGAGAACGACTGCGCAAACGTCAGCCCGATCGCCTTCTCCAGCATCTGCCCGATGATCTGCAGCGTCCCTGAATTCTCATTGGGTTTAAACGTCGGCTTGGTCACCGGCGATTCATCATGATCGATAATCCGAATACGCAACCGGCTGATGGATGAAAAGCTGTCCTGCAGTTCCTGCAAAAACGATGGGTCGATCAGCGATGTCAACGTCAAAGCGTGCGGGCTTGATGGCTCGATCTTAAACGACTGCGAAGTTTCAATTTCCTGAGTACCCAATGCCCTTTTAGTGCCCTGTGCTTGCCCCAACCCTCCCGGAACGCGGGAGTCTGCCTTTTGCCCAACCTTATTTCAACCCGCTGACTGTTTTGGAACCGCCTGCACCGGTTCATATCGCTTCAGGACGCCACTCCTCTCGCGACAACCGCATCAACAGTTTAAGCATAGCGGGCTGGTTGTCCACGGATTTCCATTTTCCCATCAGGCGTTTTTGTGTAAACCACTATTAAACACAGCCGTCTGGCCCGTTATCGGACCAGACGGCTGTTAACAATAGAGTGCAAACATCTGCAATAACAGATGTTACTTCAACTCAACAATCTCAAAACGCTTCGTCCCGCGGGGCAAGTCCACACGAATGGTCTCACCCACGCGAGCCTTCAGCAGTGCATCGCCCATCGGGCTCGACACGGTCACTTCGATCTCATCTGAGTCGAACTTGCCCGAAGATTCGCCCACCAGCTTGTATAAATCCTCGCTGCCGTTGGCCAGGTCTTTGAGCTTGATGATCGAACCCAGATGCACCATGTCGCTGGGAACGCTGTCCGAATCCGCCACATGTGCGTTCTTGATCCGGTCTTCCAGCCGACGGATCTCCGCCTCATTAAGCCCCTGATCATCACGCGCGGCATGGTAGTCCGCATTCTCCTTCAAGTCCCCCTGCGCACGCGCCTCCGCAATGCGCTTAACTAAGTCCATGCGTTTCCCCTTAAGCTCTTCCATACGCGCCACAAGCTGCTCGCGTTCCTGGGGGGTAATCATTTCCACGGTAACCTCCTGGTCAATTCCGTTGACCACAGACAAGAAAAAGAAAAACAGCCCGCAAAATTGCGGCCTGTTGAACCGAACCGAACTACCGTCATTTTGGCAAGGTTTCGGTTAAGGTCAAGCCGCCAACACGAGATATTGGAACTTCGTGGTAAAAAATGGCCCACACTCCAAACATTTGACCCACTTTCTTCGACGCAGGACTCAAAACCCTGGACCCGCGACTTTGCCTCCCTGCTACCATCACCCACACTCAAACCATCCACCACAGGCCCCCCATGTACCCCACCCTCCAGGACTTCCTCGCCGCCCTTGAAAAAGAAGGGGAGCTCCACCGCATTAAAGCCTCCGTCTCCCCCGAACTGGAAGTCACCCAGATCGCCGATAAGGTCTCTAAGTCCCCCGCGCCCCACGCCAGCTTAAACGCTCAGAAAAATGACCCCCGCCACCACCACCTCGGCGGCAAAGCACTCCTCTTTGAAAACATTCAGGGCGCCTCCATGCCCCTGGCCATCAACACCTTCGGCAGCTATCACCGCATGGAGCTCGCCCTCGGCCATGCCCGCGAAAAGGGGGGTTTCGACGGCCTGGCCGATAAAGTCGCCAAGCTCGTCAAGCCCGAGCCTCCCACCACCCTCCTCGACAAGCTCAAGAAAATCCCAGAGCTCGCAAAAATCGCCTCCTATCCCCCCAAAGTCGTCCGTAACGGTATCTGTCAGGACATCGTCAAAACCGGCGACCAGATCAACCTCTTCGAACTCCCCGCCATCAAATGCTGGCCGCTGGACGGCAACGCCGCTGCCTTCGGATACCCTCAAAACGACCCTGGCCCCGGCCAAGGCAAATACATCACCTTCGGCGGCATCCACACCATCCACCCCGACGATGCGGGCAACCCCGACGCACGCACCAGCCGGAACATCGGCATGTACCGCGCGCAGATCATCGACAAAAACAAAACCGCCATGCACTGGCACATGCACCATGACGGCGCCCGCCACTGGCGCGCATGGAAAAAACTTGGCAAACCTATGCCCGTCGCCATCGCCCTCGGCGGCGAAAGCGTCATGCCCTTCGCCGCCACCGCCCCCCTCCCCCCAGGCATTTCCGAGTTCCTCTTCGCCGGCTTCTTAAACGACACCGGCATCCACATCGTCCCCTGCAAAACCGTCGACATCCACGTCCCCGCAAACTCCGAAATCGTCATCGAAGGCTATGTCTCCACCGACGCTGGCTTCATCGGCTACGACCCCCGCACCTCCCCCGGCGCTCCCTATTCTGACTTGGGCGCTGCCGCCTTCTTCGAAGGCCCCTTCGGCGACCACACCGGCTTTTACTCCCTTCCTGACCGCTATCCCATCCTCACCGTCACCGCCATCACCCACCGCAAACACCCCGTCTACCCCACCACCATCGTCGGCCTTCCCCCCCAGGAAGACTACTACATGGGCAAGGCCACCGAACGCATTTTCCTCCCCCTTCTTAAGACCCTCATTCACGACATCATCGACTACGACCTCCCCATGTTCGGCGCATTCCACAACTGCGCCTTCGTCAAAATCAAGAAGGAATACCCCCTCCAGGCCCGCCGTGTCATGCACGCCATCTGGGGCGCGGGCCAGATGGCATGGACCAAAATGATCATCGTCGTCGATGAAGACGTCGATGTTCACGACCACGAAGCCGTGCTCTTTCACCTCTGCGCCAACTGCGACCCCGGCCGCGATATCGAAATCGTCAACGGACCCCTGGATATCCTCGACCACGCCGCCCCCCGTCTGGGCGCAGGCCACAAGATCGGCTTTGACGCCACACCCAAAATCCCCGGCGAAGAATGTAACGGCCATCCCGTCCGCAACTGGCCCATCATCCTGAGCATGTCCCCCGACATCAAAGCCAAGGTCGAATCCCGCTGGAAGGAATACGGGTTTTAAGTCACCCTGATCCCCCAACCATTAAGTGTCGCTCGATCGTTCAAATCCGTACTTTTCCTACACCCCTACCCCTCCGGGCCCTTCACCCATGCCAAAAGGCTTCAACACCCAGGCCGTCATCATCCTCCTCGAAAACGCAGCTTCCCTCGATCAGATACGTGAAGTCCTCTGGGACTTCGGCAAATCCGACGACACCGAACCTTCAGCCGACCCCACCTCCTGGGCACTGGGTTCCAAAGGTTTCGCCATCTTTTACGACGGCCCCAAAAAAGCCGGTGCCGTCCTGCTTGATGTGGTCGAAAAACCCTGGCCTGACCAGATGGGTAGCCCCGAGGAAGATCCCATGCTCTTCATGGCATGGACCATGGGCCAATTCGGCCCCGGCACCTTCCCCGGCTCCCTGGAGCGCGCCTGCCAGCAGTCCTGGTCCTGGAGCCAAGCAGAAGAGACCGTTCAGAAACACACCGCCTTCATCCGCCTCCGCCTCACCTACATGGTCGGCCAGGAAAATGACGCCGAGGAGAGCGACTCCCAGGAAACCCAAAACAACCCCAGCGATGGTGCCGACACGGTCCTCATCCCCGAAGGCTACGACGCCTCCGACGCCATGCATGAACTCGCCTTCCTTGATGACATCGCAAAAAGCCTTCTCGACCTCCCCGGCGCGCTCTGCTACTTCAATCCCTCAGGAGAAACCGTCCTCCCGGCCGAAATCCTCGCCGAGCGCTCCGCCATGACGCAGGATTCAAACGTCCCCAACCTCTCCTCCTGGGCCAACATCCGCCTCTTCAATGTCAATGAAAAATGGAGCCTCATGGACAGCGTCGGCAATCTCCAGATGGAAACGCCGGACATGGAAATCCTCGTCCCCGCCGACAATGACGAAGGCTTAAACGACTACGACTCCTTCATCCGCAACGTCACCTGGTATCTCATGCAGAATCCCGGCGCCATCCAGGACGGCCACACCGTCGACGGCCCCGGCGACCAGACCTTCCGCGCCAGCTTCTTCGAAAACTCCCTGATCATGCCCCCGCGCGACGTCATCCTCTGGCTCCCCACCAGCATGGAAACCCTCCCCGAAGGCTTCCCCGA
>CAZGOM010000095.1:0-21048 GCA_964527265.1 uncultured Phycisphaeraceae bacterium
AAGTCGTCCAGGAACTCGGCGGCCTCCTCACCCCCGCCGGACGCAAAGCCTTCGCTGACCTTGACAACTGGCTCCGCGCCGACGGCAATAAACGCAACCCCGGCGCCACCGCAGACCTCCTCGCCGCCGGACTCTTCGTCCTCGAAGTTCAGGACCTCTCTCAAACCCTCTGATTTCTTCAATCCAAATCCCCCAGCATCAACGCCCCCGTCCCGATACAACCATATCTGGAACATCAACCGGCTCAGCGCATCCAACCTAACAACCATCAGGCGAGGATTTACATGAAAAAGCGCCAACTGCTTCCCTTCCTCCTCGCCGCCTTCGTCCACGCCCTCCCCCTCTGGGCTGATGTCCCCCTCTTCAAAGACGGCAAACCCGCCGCCGTCATTTATCTCTCCGGCCCCACCCGCCCCGAGCCCGCCCCAGGCCAGCAGCCCAAACCCGAAGAAAAAGACGCCATCCTCCTGGGCCTTCAGGTCAAGGAACTTCAGGAACACTTCAAAAAACTCACCGGCGTAGAGCTCCCCGTCAAAACCATCTCCTCCGCAAAAGAAGCCATCGGCCCCTGCATCGTGCTCGGCCCGTTGGCCAACGAACTCGCCGGCCCTCTCCCCAAAACCTCAGAAGGCAAAGAAGGCTTCCGCCTCCTGGTCAAAGAAGACCGCGCCCTCCCCGCTGGCGAGTCTGAGCAGGCACGCCTCTTCGCCTGCTACGCCCTCCTGCGCCAACTGGGGTTTGAGTGGGTCATGCCCGGCGATATCGGCGTCATCCTCCCCGCGCTCCCCGCCGATAAAAACGTCACCCTCTCCGATACCGACCAGGCCCTCGCACCGGATTTCCTCATCCGCAGAATGTGGTTCGGCGGAGCCAACGCTCAGGTCCCCGGCGCTGCCGAGCGCTTCACCCAGTGGCAACGCCGCCAGTACGGCGCATACAACGACCACCCCGTCGCACAAACCGCCGGCCACTACTTTGACTACTTCACCGTCGCCAACAAAAAAGCCTTCGACCAAAAGCCCGAAATGCTCGCCCTCGTCCGCACGCCTGACGGCGCCATGGCCCGCCGGGGCCCGCAAATCGAAACCACCAGCCGCGACCTCATCGATCTCATCAAGGAAGACATCAAAAAATCCTTCAAAAACACCAGCACCCCCGCCACACAACCCGCCGGACGCCCCATGGGCCCAGCCGACGGCCTGGGCTATTCCGAATCCACTGAATCCAAAGCCGCCGGCTCCGGCCGCATCGATCCCGTCATCGGCGACTACGACCAGACCGACCTCCTCATCCTCCTCGCCAACACCCTCTTAACCGAGCTCACCCCCGATCTCCCCAACCTCTACCTGGGCTTCTACAACTACAGCGTCCATGCCGACTTCCCCATGCGCTACAAGCCCCACCCCCGCGTCGCGCAGATCTTCGCCCCCATCACCTACTCACGCTTCCACTCCATCGCCGACACCAACACCAAGTCCTGGCCTTATTACAAAGACGTGGTCGAACGCTGGGGCGCCCTCTCCCGCCAGCAGGGCAACCCCCTCATGTATCGCGGCTATAACTGGAACCTCGCCGACAACCTCCTCCCCTACTCCAAAGTCCGCATCTGGGGCGAGGAAATCCCCTTCTACAAACAGCAAGGCTTCAAAGGCGCAAACGTCGAGTCCAGCAAATCCCTCTCCGTCCTCGCCCCCAGCGACTTCACCCTCATGCGCATGCTCTTTGACGCCTCACAGGACTGGCGACAAATCCTCCGCTATTTCTGCGCCAAGGCCTACGGCAAAGGCGCTGCCCCCATGGAGCAATACAACCTCAATCTCATTCAGCGCCAGCACGCCGCCGGCTTTGAAGCAGGCTCCTACTTCTCCTTCCCCCTCATGTACGACCAGGCCTTTGTCGATTCCCAGCAGAAACTCATCGATCAGGCCCTCATTCTGGCCGATACGCCAAATGACAAAACCCGCATCACATACGCCGCCTTCAGCCTCGACATGCTCCGCAACTACCTGGCGTTCGACCAGGCCGCGCAAGCCTACGACTTTCCCAAAGCACTCGAAATCTACAACCGGATCATCGCAAACTGGACGGCTCAAAAAACCGAAAACCCCGATCTCGTCTGTGAATACGCCAAAATTTACGCCGACTATTTCATCAAGGAATTCGTCACCTCCGCCGCCACATATGCCTCCCCTCCTTACCAGGTCGCCTTCAAATTCCCCGACCGCCTCCCCACCATCATCGATATCCCCAGCGCCGGCCACCTCCTCAACTATCAGGGCCCGGATCTCAACGACTCCCACTTTCTCCAAACCCGCACCTTCGGCTCAACCTGGGATGCCCAGGGCCTCGGCTCACTCAAAAAAGCCTCCGTCTGGTACCGCATACACCTCCCCGCACTCCAGGCCCCCGCAGGCCAGGGCGTCGGCCTCTTCCTCGGCAGCTTCGACGACGAAGCCGTCGTCTACCTCAACGGCAAACTCATCGGCACCTCCGGCATCCGCTTCTGCCAAAGCGCCCTCTTCGACCTCACCGACGCCATCCACCCCGACAAACCCAATCTCCTCGCCATCCAGATCAAACGCAGCATCGTCGCCAACGAACTCGGCACCGGCGGCCTCTTCCGCCCTTCCTACCTCTTCACCGGCCCCCGCCTCGACAAAAAAGCACCCGCCCAAATCACCCACCAGCGCATCCTCCCCGGCGCCGGCCACGCGGGCCAGATCCAGGCCAAATAAACCTGCGCAACACTACCCCACCCTGGCGCAGGCCTTGAGTCACTGACCATACCAATCGCGTCATTCTGGGTGGCACACTGTAGACGTCTTCGGCTACGGTGTGTCTTGCACGCGCCAACAGATTTAGAGCCACTGGCATAAATAATCTCCATGTTTCTGGCCCCCTCTCCATTAGGGCTGATCTTTCCCCACATTTTGCCAATAAGCCTGCAAATGCCCCAGCCGTGTTAGCGCGCTGCGCCAGCAAGCGTTCGGGCGAAGCCCGAATCTCTCCAACACGCCCCCGCACACCTCTCACCAACATGAAACCCATTTGCGCCTCCCCTTTTACATCCTCGATTCGCAAATGTGGGGCAAAACCACCCTCTTCTTCATGCCCTTCGCTCCAATCACCGCACCTGCATCTGAATCCCCCCAAACAACTCAGCAATCCTCCTCAACTGCCCTTCACTCAAATACGGCGCACTCCCCGCCTTCAAATTCCCCGCCACACGCTCAGGCTTCCTCGCCCCAAAACAAACACTGCTCACCTTCTGGCTCAGCACATACCTCAACGCCGCCTCCGGCACCGACCACGGCTTTAAAAATTCAAACAACCCCTCCTCCAGATACCTCCCCTCCTTCGGCAGCGTCCCCGCCGCCACATGCCGCCGCACGCACTCCATCGCCTCCGCCTCGCCCACCAATCCAGACCCGCCCCACGCCTGGTTCAACGGCATCATCACCACCGTCCCCACCGCATGCTTCTCGCACAGCGGCAGCACGCTCTCCACCGCCGTCTGCAACAGCATGTTCACCGTCAGCATCACCACATCAAACGCCCCCGTCGGCACCGCCTTCTGCAACACCTGATGCGTCCCATCCGCTTCCGAAAGCTCACTGATCCCGATAAAACGCACCTTCCCCTGCTTCTTGAGTTTCACCATCGCCTCATAGCACCCGTCCGTCATGAACCGGTCATACGACTCCATCGTCCGCATCCCATGCCCCAGCAGCACATCCAGATGATCCCGCTGCAGCCGTCCCAGGCTTCCCTCCACCGCATCGCGCAACCCCTGCGCCGATCCGGTGTACTTCGCTCCCGGCGCAAAGCTGTCATAAGGCAGGTACTTCGTTTCAATGTAAATATCCTGCCGCCCCTTGAGCGCCTTACCTAACAGCCGCTCACATTCCCCCTCGCCATACTTCTCCGCCGTGTCGATGAAGTTCACGCCTCCATCAATCGCCGCCTCCAGCGTCGCCACAAACCCCGCCGGGTCCTCCTTCGCCCCCCGCGCCGCGCCCCAGCTCATCTCCGACACCTTCAACCCCGTCCGGCCCAGCATTCGATAATTCATACGTCACCCGTTAAAAAGAGAACTTCAACCAATCAACCCCGCCTGTTTTCATCCCACGCCGCCCCCACAGCTCAGCGAACCCGCGCACTCCTCCAGCCCCATAGTATAACCAACCCCAATCACACGTCAACAAATAAACAACAAAAATAATAACTATTTTATCCAATTACATAATATCATAGCTACTAAAGACTTACAGCCTCCCCACCCAACCGCATGCTCTTCATCACCCAAATCCTCTCAATCCCAGTCAAAAAATCACCCATCTACTTACCACTGACCAGGGAACAAAATCGTTATTCTGAGCGTCTTCCACATAAACACACCAGAGAAGCCTATGCCCACCCTCCTCAAATCGCTCGCCCTCCTCCTCACCCTCCTCCTCTTCACCGCCTGCCAATCCCAGCCCAAATCTGAACTCCCCGCCCAATCCGCCGCCGCTTCCATCGGCTCCGGCCTGCCCATCACCAAGAACGGCAAACCTCTCGCCACCATCGTCCTCCCCGATAAAACCGTCTACGAAAATTATCTCGTCTCCGAACCCGCCTCCCTCGAAACCGATCTCAAAGCCAAAAACCCCGGTATCACCCCCGCCCAGATCGCCCCCGCCGTCGCCGCCCGCACCGCCGCCATCAAAGCCGCCGGCGATGACGAAGCCCTCGCCGCCTCCGAACTCCAGGCCATCATCCAGAAAATCACCGGCGCAACCCTCCCCATCGTCCGCCTCGCCCCAAGCGCCAAGCTCCCCGACGGCACCGTCATCCTCCTGGGTCCGTCCCACGCCTCCGCCCAGGGCTTTGGCCCCGCACTCGCAAAACTCAAAAAAGACGCCATCCTCCTCAAAACCAAAAACAACGCCATCATCCTCTCCGGCCCAAACGGCCGCGGCACTCTCTACGCCGCCTACGACCTCCTCGAATCACTCGGCTGCCGCTGGACCATGCCCGGCCCCTTCGGCGAGCTCTACCCCTCCGCCCCCACAATCGCCGCAAGCCCCGACAAAACGCAAAACCCCTCCCATTCCATGCGCTATTGGTGGTGTACCTTCGGCCCAGGCAAAGACTACGGCCTCTGGACACTCCGCAATAAAGGCAATTTCATCCGCGCCATCGACGACCAGTACGTCGCCAACGGCCACGCCCTCTCCGGTCCCCTGGGCTGGGGCGCGACCCAACCCAAATACGATCACATCCAGCGCACCCGCACCGTCCAGAAACCCTCCAAAAACCCCGACGGCACCACCACTTCCAAGCCCGTCGAAGAAAAATACACCACCCTAACCGACGAATACTTCTCCCTCACCAACGGCGTCATAAACCCCCACTTCCCCAACATGTCCAACCCCAAAACCTGGGACCTCTACGCCGACTATTACATCGACTTCTTCAACAAAAACCCCCACACGCAATACGTTTCCATCTCCGCAGAAGACGGCCTCATGCTCGACGAGCGCCCCGCCTCCGCCAAGCTTCGCTCCAACGAATTCGACTTCGCCATGGGCGCTTTCTCCGTCACCGACCAACTCTGGTTCTTTCATAACCGCGTCATCCCCAAGGTCCTCGCCGTCCACCCCGACAAAAAATTCGGCGTCCTCGTCTACTCCAACAACATGTCCCCTCCTCGCATCGAAACCGTCAACGGCGCAATGGCCCTCGTCTACGCACCCCTTGGCATCAGCCCCCTCCACCACATCCGTGCCGACAAGGAACCCACCAACCGCGCCTACAACCAATGGCTCCAGGACTGGGCCGCACAGGCGCGCGCCTCCGGCGCCGAGCAGTACTACTACGACTATGAACCCCTCGGCTACTCCTGGAACGTCGCCATGATCTGCCCACGCTGGGGCATCATCGGCAAAAATTACCCCTACTTCCATTCCCTCGGCTTAAACGGACACATCTCCCAGGGTTATGACGACTGGGCCTCCTGCGGCTTGGACAATTACCTCATGCAACGCCTCTATTGGGACATCAGTACCCCCTACAAAGACGTCATCAAAGATTACGCCGCCGCCCGCTTCGGCGCCGCCGGCCCCGCCATGGAAGCCTATTACGCCCTCCTCGAAGACGCCATGGACAAAACCCCCGAGCTCTACTCCAACGAAGTCTGGGGCAATCACCTCGTCCTCACCCCCGCCGTCCGCGCCGCCGCCCGCGCCCAACTCCAAAAAGCCGTCAAGCTCGCCGACACCCAGCGCGCCAAAACCCAGATCCAGACCATGGTCGACCTCCAGGCCAGCACCGACGCTTTCTGTGACGCCATCGAATACGCCCACCAGACCGCCGACTACGCCAAAGCCGTGCAGATGATGGACGTCAGCTTTCAAACCGCCGATAAGCTCAACAAGCTCTACTCCCACTTCATGAACCCCAACCGCATGGACAAAAAGTCCGACGCTCAATTCCTCTCCGGCGGCTACGCCAAGCAATACAATCGCTTCGCCGAGCAAGTCTCCTCCGCCAAGGCCTCCGTCGCCCTCCCCCGCTTCGTCAAAGGCATGAACGACACCGGCAACATCGCCTGGGCCATGGGTTATCAGAACCCCGGTGCTGACGTCTCCAAGCTTGAAGACCTCGACACCACCGTCGTCCCCGACGTCAAATACCAGACCCACCGCTACCCCCAGGCCTTCTTCTACCGCACCGATATTGATGTCCCCGCCTCCTTCAAAGACCAGAAAATCGAACTCTTTTTCCCCGCCGTCGTCGCCAAAGCACTTCAGGTCTGGGTCAATGGCCAGCCCGTCTCCTTCTCCCACGACGGAATCACCGAAAACACCTGGCGCGGCCCGGAGTACTTCTGGATCAACTACGACCACCGCCTCACCGTCGACGTCACCCCACACATCAAACCCGGCCAGAAAAACACCATCGCCTTCCGCGCCTTCAAGAGCTACGACTTCGGCGGCGCCTACGAACGCATCTTCTTATTGGCAAGATAACGCGGCTCTGAGCACCTCTCCCCGCCGCACCGAAGCCGGAGGGTGTCTTGCACGCGTCAACAAAAAACTCTCATCCCGATCCAGCCCGCCATTTATCTGCTCTCCCAGTTGTCATAACACATCAAAACCCGCGCAACACCATACAAAAACAAAACATTTTCATTGACTTCAACCCATTTCCCGCATAGAAATGCCATAACATGAATGCGCTCGCACAAAAACATGTGCGAGCACTGTCTCCACACTTCTTCCGGCATCAACCTCTCGAGTTTCTTACGAGCTCCCCATCCAACGCGTCCCCGACCAGCCGCCTGTATGCCGCGAGATCGCACAATGAAATCCAGACATCTTGAACGCCCCGCCGCGTTCTCCCTCGTCGAATTACTCGTCTGCATCGCCATCGTTGCTGTACTTGCTTCGCTCATGGTTCCGACTCTCTCCAATGCCCGCGTCGTCGCGCGCACCACCATTTGTGCCGCTCAAATGCGCCAGCAAGCCGTCATGACCGGTCAATACGTCACTGATTCGCGTGGGTTTCTCCCCCTTCCCACCACCGGCCACCGCCTTACCAGAACCCTCTCCACCGGTTCCGGCGGCATTCAGGCCTATCCCTCCTCCGGCCTTTACAGCCTCACCCGGCCTGAGGCCGCTGTCGGCGTCTGTCCCGATGGCAATCCCCGCACCACCCCCAAAGGCTACGGCTGGTTCTACGCGCAAAACTACCTCTCTCCCGCCGTTTCGCGCGTCACCTCCGTTCGCGTCCGCCGCCCTCTGGGCATCCTCCAATGCCCCAGCACTCAGCAAACCGTTTATCGCGGCAGTGTCCAGACCGGCATGGGCTGGGTCGAATACCTGGAGTTCAACTACCGGCAATACTCCAATCTCACTTACTACCTCGCCTCCCACATCACCGACAACGGCTATAACCCCCAAGGCGTCAGCGCCAGCTACTGCTGCTACCAGGACGACCCCCTCGTCACTTACGGCGAATATATGAACCGCGGCTGGTTTCTCACCAGCGGTATCAAATACACAGGCAAAATCGACTTTTGGAAGCCCGGCAACGCCTGGGCCGTCGACAACGAAGGCTGGATGGTCGGCGGCCTCGCCAATACCTACCCCCTCACCGAAGGATGGCTCAAGAAGCATGGCAATGGCGTCAACGTCATGTACATCGACGGCCACGTCGCTTTCACCGGCAAAGACATCTCTCTCAACACCGGCGGCGTCACCGTCTCCGTCCCCCCTGCCGTCTACTACAGCGTCACCGGCGGTCAGACTCTCGCCAACGCATACTCCGGTTCCAACGCAGGCTGGGCCTACGCCACCGGCGGCGGCGACGGCCGCATCCTCCCCCTATGGACCCACTACGAAACAGGCATCCCGTAACCCTTCTTACCGCCGACGCTCCCAAACCAAGTGTGACAACTCCGGCCCAATCAGCTTCGTCATTCCCAGCTCCACCGCCGCCGTTGACCCCGGCAAAGCAAAAATCAGCGTCTCATTCACCAGTCCACCCGTCGCACGGCTCAGCATCGCAGAACTCCCCACCTGCTCCCAGCTGAGCATCCGAAACAACTCCCCAAACCCATCCAGCTTTCGGCTAAGCAACCGCTCCACCACTTCGATCGTCGTGTCCCGCTTGGCAATCCCCGTTCCCCCCGTCGAGATAATCGCCTGCACCTCTTTGTCCACCAGCCAAGCCCGGATCTGCGCATCAATCTGCCACGGCTCATCCTTCACAATGGCGTAATGCTTCACCACATGCCCCGCCTTCACCAACTCCTCCTTGATGATCGCGCCCCCCTTATCCGTCTCCGGCGTCCGCGTATCACTCACCGTCAACACCGCACAAGTCACAGCAATGCTCTTCGCAGCCTCTTTATGGGCAGCAGACGATCCGGTCTTCTTAGGTGTGCAGCTTTCCATGACAAAATCCTGGGGGTGAATGTCTCAAACCCCAAGAGATTAACCGCCCCTTTCACACCTCGCCACCACCAGCGTCCAGAGCCACTATCTTGCACTCGAGCCCTGGAACCCGGCCCCCCAATACCCGGCTTCACTTATCCGCCGCCTCCAGCGCACGCGCCGCATACTTCTCACCCGAGCCCACATCCTTGAAGTCCCCGCGTAGGCTCTTGAGCGCATACCTCTCCACGCTGATCTCATCCGCCGTCCTGAAGCCCAAACGCCTCAACACCGGCAGCGGCGGGCACCACCCCTGCAACGCATGCTGCATGAAAAATCCCTGCACGCCCAGTGAGAGCAAAAACCACTTCTTGCTCACCGTCGCCCCCAGCAGCAAACCCGTCAACGTCAAAGTTGATGACCCCGTTTCCAGCATCCGCTCCACATCCCATTCGGCATCCAACTCCGCCAGGCGCTGTTCGATCTGCTCCGGATGCCGCGCATAATGCTCCACCCGCAGCTTCGTCTCGCAATAAATGTGCTCATTGACTGATTCATCCGTGTTATCCATCACGCGGTTTGATGTCCTCGCAATCATGGCTCGCTCCTTCATGCTGGAGAAAAATCGGAAAAACAAAACGCGACGCACCTTTGACGATAAGACGTCGATACGCCTTGCAATGCAGGAAATAACCTGATGGCCTCCTAGGAAATCCCCCCGCCACCCCGATACCTCAAAGCCAAACTCTTCGCTCCGACTCTGACCTCTGAACTCTAAGACTCCGAACTCAAACCCTCTTTCTCTTCGACACAGGACACAGGAAAGAGGACGCAGGACGCATCTTCAAGTCCCTCCAAACGCCCCATCCACCGCCTGCTTCTCCGGGTTCTCCCCAATCAGCCGCCGCGTCTCCCGATCCAGTGCGGCGTGCGCATCCTGAATCAATTCCACGATGCCTCCCGGCACAGGCTGATCCTGCCAGCGCCCCTGAATATTCTGCGCATGCCGCTCAATCAGCACACCCGCCTTGTTAAGCCCCAGAATCTGCTCCCCCCGCGCCAATCCCTCCAGGCTCCCCAGCGCAAACCACACGGCTTGCAACCCAATCAAATCCGCCACTGACTCCTTCACCCGCCCACCATCCCCATCCACCGGCAGCTTCACTGCCGCCCGTGCAAACGCCGTCCAATGCCCCAGCAAAGCCACCCAAGTTAACCCCTCGGTGTTAAGCCGAAACCCACCCTCAACCGCATTGTCTTTGTTGTCTTCGCTCATAGGAAAAATGCTACGAAAATCCTTGTGTCTCGGTTCACCCATCCTTGTCTTTCTGACCAGACCCCAAACCCTCCTCAAAGCTCTGACGGCCTGACCGCCCGCCCACTTTGGGCAGACAAATGCACCGCCTCCACTTTCTGCATGTATACCAAACCTTCTTCAAAGTCTGGTGAAACCTTAAATGCCTTCCCCGCCTTCGCCAATCTCACCGCCCCAATGAAGTCATCCTCCGCCCACCATTCCTTCTTCAGCCCGGTGGGCACCTCCACCGCCTTAAACCCCTCCCCGGCCTTCGCCATCTCCAGCGTCTGGCCAAACTGATACCTCAGTGTCCCCGCCGTTCCCCAGATTGTCAGCCGATCCCCCAACGATCCCGTATCCACCGCCAACCCCAGATGATGCTCAGTGCACAGCGCGCCAGACTTCAGCCGCCCCGAAATACTCACCACCTGCGGCACTTCAATCGCCACCTTCTTCCCTGCACCATCCGCCTTCTCCCCGATAAACACGCCCGTCTGCGCGCTCAAACTCTCATAAGGCCCCACCCACGCATTCAAAGTCTCGGCATAAATCCCCATCGCCATCACCTGCTTACCCGAATACTCCCTCTGCTCCCGCCAGTGCACCGCATTCGTCTTCGTATTGGAACCCGAAACATGCACCATCTCCACACTCACCACTTTTCCAAGCCCGCCCTCGGCCAGCGTCTTCTGAATAAACGGCTCAAACGGCATCCGCGTCGGCGGCGGGCAAATCATCGCCACCTGCCCCGGCCTTGCCCGGCTTACCGCCACCATGTCATGCGCCTCCCCCACATCCATCGCCATCCGCGCCTGACAAAACACATGCTTCCCTTCCAGCAGCGCAGCAATCGACATCTCACGGTGCTTGTAAGGCCACGTCCCGATGAACACCGCATCCAGGTCCTTGCGCCCCACCAGGGCCCGCCAATCCTCCATCACCTCCGGAATCCCAAACTCCGACGCAATCTTCTGCCCCGATTCCCGCGACCGATTCGCTACACACACGATCTCCACCCCATCAATCCGCTTGAGCCCAGGAATATGCCGCGACTTGAAAATTGCTCCAGCACCCACCAACCCAACCCTCACCAACTCTTTTCCCGCTTGTTGAATCGCCATGGGTCGCCTTTTTTCAAAAAATTTATTCCCGCATATATCACACCATCAAGGCTCTCACATCATAATCCTCACTCCCCTAACTGGCTTTAGCTCCTCAACTTGGGTTTTCCATCGCAATGCATCTCAAACAAGGTTGATAAATGCGTCTGTTTTCAAGGACGATAATCCAGAAAAAAAACTTGTGATACTATTTGACGTGCAACCAAACCTGTTCTATATTTACTTCGTCAAGCCAATCACTTGACATTCATCTTGCCCCCGGAAGCGCCCGGCTTGGCTTCGGCTAGCCGGGCGTTTTTTATTTTTTATTCTCGTCCCCCCTCTCAATAACGCTCTCTTTCAATAAAATCACCCCCCGTCTGCTATAAAGCTTTATTTAGCCCATCCTATTCCGCCTCTTCAACACCTCTGTCGCAGCACGCCGCCGGAAACAACCTTCTATAAAGCCCAAAATCAGTCCGCCCCACCCAACACCTGATCTACAAAATCATCCACCCGCATCTTTTTTCATTCGTCTTGATATATCAATCAGACTTTATTTCCAGTTGAGCATCTACTAAAAATTTAGCTCTGCCTGTACTTCATATCCCAATTCCCAGCACCTTCAATAAACGTTCCAATGGCTCAAGCGACGTCACCTCCTCAATTTCTAACCCAGCTTTTCTCACTTTCCCATGCCGGTTGAGCCAAACCCCTCGAATTCCCGCTCCAACCGCCCCCTCCATATCCGCCGCCCATGAATCACCCAGCATCACCGCTTCCCCCGCGGCACACCCCGCCCGCTCCAGCGCCACATTGAAAATCTCCGGTGATGGCTTGGCGCAGCCAATTTCCTCCGACACCACCATGAAATCCACCAGCCCCGCAAGCCCAAACGTCGCCAGCTTCTCCGTCTGCTCCTCCACCGTGTTGTTCGTCACGATCCCCACCACCGCCTTCCCCCGCAATGCCCGCAAAAGTTCCACCGCCCCCGCCATCACCCGCCGCTGCCCCATGTAAAACATCCGCGCATGCCGCGCCACTTCCACGCTCTGCTTCACAGCCTCAGCCTCCTCCACCCCATACGCCAGCAGGATCCGCCGATACCGCTCTTCGCGCCCCGCCTGCAATGTCATCCGCCCGCACGCCACCTCGATATGGATCTCCTCCAATAGCCGGCCATGCATCGTCTCCAATTCTGCCGCCGTGCGGCAATGAAACACCGCAAACGCCCGATGCACCTCCGCCACTGTCAGCCCGCTGGCGTGAGCATGGTCCACCAGTGTGTCATCCAGGTCGATCAGCACCGCTCGCGGCTGATTCAAAACGCTCAAGCCGGGTCCTCCGCCAGTTCGCCCTTGAGCACCGCCCGTGCATGCCGTGCGTAGTGGCCGCGCAGGTCCTGTGCATACTTCTCCAGCGTGGCGCGTCCCAACCCCTCTACATCTCCCGCCTGATACAGCCCACGCGCCAGGTAAAGCTCCCGCAGCGACACCGTCCGCGCCAGGGTCTCATTCATCTCCGAATTGGCCTTTTGCGCCACCGTCCACGAATCAAGTTGCGCATGCCCGCTCATCCCAGGCTTCTTTAAGAGCCTGGCAAGGCTTACTGCCAGCGTCGGCACCAGCGTCGCCGCCACGCCCAGCGCCCGGCAATGTGAAAAATCCGGCTCATCACCCAGTTGCCGCGCTTTCTCCTCGATCACCGCGCCCGCTCCCGCATACCCGGTCTTGGCCAGCGCAAGGATCAGCACATCCAAGCGGCTCATGCTCGCCCCAAACTGCCCCATTCCGGTGAAATTCCAACCCTTGTCCCACGTCGCCTCTGACACCGCCTTCGCAAGACCCGGGCCGGCGCTCGCATCACCCAGCAGCCCCAGGATGATCTTCGCATCCAGCCGCTCATCCCCCCGCAGCAGCGGCACGCTCACCTCCGGATGGGCAAACAGCGTCGCCACGTTCTTGGGCACTGACAAATCTGCCGCCGCCGCACGCACTGCCTCATGCGGCATCGGGAACGAATCCGTATGCCCCAGCACTTCCGGCGCAATCACCCCTTGATCCATCAGCTTCTGCTGCAAAACGCGAATGTCCAGGGACCGCAGCTTTCCCGTCCCCGCCATTGCGCACGCCAGCCCCGCCGCGTACCCCTGGTTCTGCACATCCGCCTGCATCCGCAGCACCGGTAGCGCATCCCGGTGCGCACTCATCCCCAGCCCTGTCACCAGCACCCCCTCAAGGCCCCTGGGCAGCATGCACCGAAATGGTACATGCGCCTGCATGGTCTGTTTGTGCGGCGTAGCGACCATGAACACCGGATGCACGATGAAGCCATGCGTATCGAAGTTCGACGACGCCGTGAACACCGTATCCGGAAACGTCCTCTGAGCCAGGATATCCAGCGGCGAAACCTCTATATCCCCCACAATCTGCCGCCGCTCCCGGCTGTTGACCATCGGCGAATTGTCGAATGCATCCTTGAACTTCGCACGCGCATTCACAAACGCGTGCGTGATCCCCTCCGGATCCGTTTCATCGATGAACGTATGGTCTGAATTCTGCCCCTTCACCCCCGGGTTCATCCGCGGCGAAAGCCCCGTCCCCTGCACCGCCACATGCTGCGCTCCGATCACGCGGCAAGGCACCCCGGCGGCCGCCGCGATATCCGCGTTCCCCGTCGCATCCACCACGCTGTTGGTTTCCAAAACGCCCGCCCCCAGCGGTGTCGACACCAGCACGCCGGTCACGCGCCCTTCGCGCATTTGCACGCCAAACGCATAGCTCCCCATCCATGCCGTGCCGCCGCTCTCCTCCAGCATCTGGTGATAAGTCGCGGTCTTGAGTTCCGGCTTCCACCGCGCACTGTTCACACGGCTCTCGGTATCTATCGCAGTGATCCGCTCCGTGATCTCCTGCGTGAACCCCACCTTGTTCCCAAAGTAGTAGCTCGCGATCAACCCCACCGTCCCCACGCCTCCCATGCCGCGCTGGATGTCCAACACCACCGTCTTGGCCCCCTCACGTGCTGCCGCAATCCCCGCCGGCGCGCCGCCCGTCCCTCCCCCCGCCACCACCACATCCACCTTCCCCAGCGACGGCAATGCACCCACGCTCGTCTCCACCATCCCCAGCGGGTTCCTCAAAAAAGTCGGCGCAAACCCATAAGCATCCTTCACCGGCGCGATCTCTCCCAGCCTCCGTTTCGTCACGCCTTGCGCATCCGCGTACACATCCTGCACTGGTGCAAACGCTGTCGGAGCGCCTTCCTGCAGCAGATCGGCGCTCAACCAAACCTCCGGGCTTACCAGCGACGCCCGCGCCCGGTGCATGCGTGAAAGCACATCTTCATCACACGCAAATTCCAGTTGATACACCTTAAATTCCCCAAACCCTGCCTCCAGTTCCTTCGCCCCTTCAGGCCGACTTTTGGCGATCACATTCCAGCGCACTTTCTCCGGCCCGCGATCCAGCGCACTGCCCCCCGCCAGGCGAAACACCACGCCATGCTGCGAATGATCCACCATCGACGCGCACCGCACCCCCACCAGCGACGTCCGCGCAGCCAGCACCACACCCGCCAGCCGCCCGGCCGCGTCCCGCATCAGCGACACCGGCCGCACAAGGTAAAGCATTCCCACTCCCGCCCGCAGCAACCGCTCATCCAGCTCCCGTTTCACCTGCGCCGGGTTCGTCGGAGCGCACGTCAGCGTCCCCGCGGTATCCGCGCCCACGTAACTCATATCGCTCGCCAGCAGAACTGAAAACCCCTTCTCCTTGAGCGTTAGCGCCGATTCCACCGCCTGCGTCGAAGCCCCCACCACAACCACGTCCACCTCGCGAAAAATCGGCACCATGACGATTGAGACCTTTCACCCGGCATAAGTGTTAAAGAAACAGAATCCACCCCAGGCCAATCCCCGATTTGTGCCAGACCACAATCACCTTACATCACAAGCCCCTCCAGAGACCCCAGCCCCAGCGGCTCACGCGTGAAAAACGGCTCCGCATACCGCACCCCGATCCGGCTCCCCATGTACCCGTTCATCTCCTTCACCCACGTCACCACCGCTCTATTTTTCTCCGCCCACACAAACTGCGATTCATATGCCTCGATCGCCTTGATCTTCGTCTCAATCTCCTCTGTCACATCCAGGCAGAACGTCGGATTCGCCACCATCCGCAAGTGCGTGCAGTAGTAGTAAATCAACCACTTGGAATAAATCGGGCTCCCCGGCAGATCGATCTTCGTCAGCTTCGCATCAAACCGCGCATCCTCAATAATCCGCGTCACCGCCACATGATCGGGATGCGCATCCTCGTAGTACGGCACGAAGATGATCTGCGCCTGATGCTCCCGGATCACCCCCGCCGCCTTGTGCCGCGCTTCAATCGTGTGCTGCACCTCCCGGTTCTTCAATCCCAGCAACCGCCGCTTCACCCCCAATATCTCCGCTGCCTTCGTCCATTCCTTGGTCCGCTGCTCCACCGACCCCAGCGGCGTCGGCTCTCCATTGGTCATGTCCAGCAAAAGCACATCATGCCCTTGCTTGGCAAGCCGAGCGACTGTTCCACCCATCCCCAGTTCCTGATCATCCGGATGGGGTCCGACAACAAGCACATTCGCCATAACTACTCCCGAAGGGAAACCGGCTGGTCCAGGATCTCTTTCAACACCACGGCACGTCGTAATTCCTCAATCGTCCCAATCCGCCCCAGCGTATGCTGCACCGGTGCTTGTGAAGTCACCTTCGCCGCCTGCGGAGCCAATGCCTTCGGCTGCCCGCCACGTGCACGCTGCTGCGCCTGAGTCTCTTCCCCGATCCCCACCCCCGCCGGCGCACCGGGAATAATCGCCTCCGGCGTCTGCAACGACTGCGGCGCCTGCGCCCGCATCATCGGCTTCCGCGCCACCTGCGCCTGCGCCGGCTGCGCCTTCTGATGAGCAGGCTTATTCGTCGGCAATGCCTTCGGCTGCTGAGAAGGAAGCGGCCGTGATTGCGCCATTGGGGCCTGTGACTGCGATTGTGTCTGCGGCGCATTCGCCGGTGAAGGTGTGCTCGTCCACCCTTCCTCGCTCCGCCCCGCACCCGTATTCGCCTGCGTGGCCTGCCCGGACGCCGCCCCGCCCGGCATCCCCTTCCCCAGTCGCTGCGCCCTCAGCCTCTCAGCACGCTCCGCATACTGCTGCCGCGCTTTCTCCCGCTCGGCATGCTCAGACGCCGAAAGATTCCCCGGCGTCCCCGCCCCGCCACCGCTTCGAGTCGCCCTCCCCTCGTCGCTCGTCGGCGCCGCAACCTCCTGATTCGGATTCTCCAGCCCCGTCTGCAATTTGCGCATGTGAGCTTTGAATTCCTGCATCTTGTTGTACACCCAGCGTCCAACCACGAAAATAATCACCAGCAGGATGATCACTTCCGGCGGAATATTCGCAATTGTCAGCGGCAAATTCATGCCCACATCTTAGCGCCCACCACGCTCAGGGAAAGCATCCAGAGAAATACGCGTCAAGAACCCTCACCCCGGCTTGATCTCAAACACCGGCCGCTCCCCCGCTTCCTGAATCAAATTCCTCAGCTTCACCCCGTACACCGGCTCCAGCATCTCCGCCTTCATCACCTCTTGCCACGTCCCCGTCTTCACCAGCCGCCCCTTATCCATCAGCCACACATCATCCGCATAAGCCGCCGCCAGGTTCAAATCATGCAGCACCACCAGCACAGCCGCCCCCGAATTCGCCAGCCGCGCCTGCTCCCGCATAATGTGCTGCGCATGCTTCAGATCCATCGCGCTCCCCGGCTCATCCAGCAGCAGCGCCTTCCCAGCCCCCGCCAACTGCACCAGCGCCCGCGCAAACATCACCATCTGCTGCTGCCCGCCCGAAAGCTGGCTCACCAGCCGCCCTTCCAGATCCGCAATCCCGCACGCCTCCAGCGCACGCTCCACATCCCCCTCCGACGCCCTGTGCGAATCCCCCCCCATCGCAATCACTTCCCTCACCGTGAATGCAAACACCACCCCCGACCGCTGCGGCACATACGCCACCTTCCGCGCCCTCACCGCATGCCCCAATCCCCCAATCGCGTCCCCTTCGATCATCACCTTCCCCTCGCTGGGCTCTATCAACCCCAGCATGAGCCGCATCAGCGTCGACTTCCCCGCCGCATTAGGCCCGATCAGCGCCGTCAAACGCCCCCCCGCCAAGCCCGCACTCACCTCACGCACCACCTCTTTGCCACGCTGGTAAGCAAACGACACCCCCTTCAACTCAATCACCGGCTCAATCGCCATCACAAACTCTTCTCTCGTCTTAAACCTCTTCACCTCTGAATCTTCGACCCTGGACTCAGGACCCGAAATTCGGGACCCGGGACCCGGGACTCAGGACTCACGACTTCTTCCTTTTCAAACTGCACCCGATCGCATAGCTCGTCTTCAGCGTCACCTCACGCCCCGCCACCACCTCATCCACCGCATCCCGCAACGGATGCCGCATCGCCCGTGACGCATCCTGATAGCAATCGTCGATGCCCCCTTCGTACCGCACCACGCCCTGCGTATCCACCACGAATATCTCCGGCGTCCGGTTGGCCCCAAAAGCATCCGCCGCCGTCTGCTGCCCGTCATGCAGATACGGAAAATTCAGCCCCCACTTGCTCGCGTACTCTTTCATCTTCTCCGGCGCATCCTCCGGATATGCCTCCCAATCATTCGAATTGATCCCCACCAGCGCCACGCCCTTTTCCCGCAGATCGTTCTGCATCTGGATCAGTCGCGGGATATACGCTTGCACATAAGGGCAATGGTTGCAGATAAACAACACCACGCACGCCCGGTTGGTCTTCAGCAGGCTCCCCAGCGTAATCGTGTTCCCCTCCACATCCGTAAGTGAAAACTCCGGCGCCTTCTCCCCAACCCTGATCTTCACAGGCATATTCATGTCATTCATCTCCGTAAAACCAGATTGTAACCCCGCGTCAAACAACAAATGATTACTTGCCAATCCCCCCCCAAAAAACACATCCAGCCACCTGATGCGTAAACCATCGTGTCAATCTTGTGAAATCTTGTGAATCGCGTCAAAAAAACTTTCCTCACGGAGCATTCAATCACGCTTTGCTCCCGTCCTGGTGATCTTTCAAGTGCCAATTGACGGATCGACTTCTCTGCGTGCCATGCTCTCGTCCGCGTGAGCATGTCTTTTCTGCTTCTTCCATCCATCATTTTTCACTTGAAAGACCACCAGTCATCGCAGCCATCCGCCCACACATCCCCCAAGTCCCCGCTTTAACTTATCCCTTGTACCGGGGCAATTGCATTTGACGAATATCCCATGCGCCCGGACTGTCGGGCTGCGGGTTGCCGGGTGTCAATGCGTGGCTGCAAGGCATGTCCATGTATCAAAATGGCATTCACCTTGGATGGTGTTGACGTTTTCGAAGCCCCCCGGCAACGCGACAACCCGGCAACCCGAACGCGTGCGCCATCGAATACTTCAAATGCGATTACCCTGTCCCTTGTACCTTGTCCCTTTTACCTTTCTTCCCAATCCCCTATAATCTTCGGACTTTTTCCCGCTCTCACGTTCCTCGAAAGAACAAAGGTCCCTCCCATGCCGAAAAACATCTGGTTCAACGGACAACTCGTGCCCCCCGACCAGGCCAAGGTCGGCGTCTACGACCACGGCCTTCTCTACGGCGACGGCGTCTTCGAAGGCATCCGCGTCTACAACAGCCGCATCTTCAAATGCGCCACACACATCCAGCGCCTCTTTGAATCCGCCCAGGCCATCCGCCTCACCATCCCCTACACACCCGCGGAGCTCACCAAGGCCATCCGCGACACCATCACCGCAAACGGCCAGACCGATTGCTACATCCGCCTCTGCGTCTCCCGTGGCGAAGGCTATCTGGGCCTCTCCCCTTTCAACTGCCCCAAGCCCAACACCTTCATCATCGCCGACTCCATCTCCCTCTATCCCCAGGAGATGTACGACAACGGCATGTCCGTCATCACCGCCTCCGTCATCCGCAACCACCCCGGCGCGCTCTCCCCACGCATCAAGAGCATGAATTACCTCAACAACATCCTCGCCAAGATCGAAGCCATCGATGCCGGCGTCCCCGAGGCCATCATGCTTAACCACATGGGCTTCGTCGCAGAAGCCACCGCCGACAACGTCTTCATCGTCAAGAAAGGCTTCGACGGCAAATCCCGCGTCTTCACGCCTCCCCTCTATGCCGGCGCACTCGAAGGCGTCACCATGAACACCGTCATCAGCCTCGCTCAGAAAGCAGGCATTGAGGTGATCAAGGAAAACATGACCAAGCATGACCTCTACATCGCTGACGAAATGTTCTTAACCGGCACCGGCGCGGAAGTTATCGCCGTCACCTCCATCGATAACCGCACCATCGCCGGCGGCAAGCCCGGTCCCATCACCCTCCAGCTCAACAAAGCCTTCCGCGCACTCATCGCCAAAGACGCCCCGGAAGATTAAATATTTGATTAAATTCACCATGCAGATAAAAAAGAAGACCGGAAACGGTCTTCTTCTGCTTTAATAGGGCCGTCCCAGACGACACTCATGAGCCAGGAAGAGTCAAACATCACGCTCCGCGACTTCCTCGACCGCTATGCCGGTCTGGTCGCAAAAACCGAACGCGTCACCCGCGTCGGCCGCTGGGTCGTCGATCTTGAGTCCGGCGAAATCTGGTGGACTCCTGAAACCTACCGCATCCACGGCTTAGACCCCGCCACCTTCAAGCCCTCCGTCGAAACCGTCAGACGCTTCTACACCGACCAGATGCGCGCCAGCCTCTACACCGCCATCCAGCGCTCCGTCGAAACCGGCGAACCCTTCGATCAGGAAATCCTTCTCAACCTCGACGACGGCAAACCCAAATGGATCCGCATGGCAGGCTTCGCCGAAGCAAAGCCCTCCGGCGGCATCCGCATCTACGGCTTAACTCAGGATATCCACGACCGCATTGTCGAGCGCACCGAACGCCAGCTCTACTATGAACTCTCCCCCGACATGCTCTGCATCGTCGACCCCACCGGCATCTTCCGCCAGGTCAACCCCAGCTTCCTCCGTGAGCTCGGCTATTCCGAACCCGAAGTCATCGGCAAGTTCTATCTCGACCTCGTCCACCCCGAAGACCGCACCTCCAGCATCGAAGCCTTCAAGCGCTCTTTCAACGAAGGCATCGACGCCTTTGAAGTCCGCCTCACCCACAAGTCCGGCCAGACCGTCTGGTCCCAGTGGCGCACCAAGCCCGATCCCGTCTCCGGCCGCCTCTACGCCTGCGGCCGTGTCATCACCGAGCAAAAACGTCTCAAAGACCAGCTCGTCCGCGACGCCCAGATCCTCGCCAACATCACCCACATGGTCACCGTCTACGACCTCCAGGGCACCATCGTCTACTGGAACTCCGAGGCCCACCGCCTCTTAGGTTGGTCCGCCCAGGAAGCCGTCGGCAAACACTTCTCCTTCCGCCACGGGCCCGACCACCTCGCCCGAGCCAATGCCGCCCGCGACAAAATCCTCGCCGGTGAAGACATGGATCGCGAATGGCTCGACACCGATAAAAACGGCAAACCCGTCTGGCTCCGCATCCGCGCACGCCGGCTTCTTGATCCCGACGGCAAACCCATCGGCATCATCTCCGTCGGCACTGACATCACCCAGATCAAAGACACCGAAAACCGCCTCCGCCTCCTCATCAACGAAC
>CAZGOM010000096.1:0-20936 GCA_964527265.1 uncultured Phycisphaeraceae bacterium
CAAACCCGCTTACGGCAGAACACCCTCCAAAGCCGAGAAAACCAAAGGCGCAAGCAGTGAGAAGAAAGCTTGAGCAATCAGTAATTATGATTTGAAATGTATGAATTATGATTTGCAAGAGCAGAAGCAACTAAGCTCCCGACTAAGATTGCTCAGGTAAATCATAAACTTCAAATCGTAAATCCCTCATGGTTCGAAAGATCCAGCGCCCCTACCAATCCCATCAACTGGCCCAACTCACCCGCCAGCTTTTGTTTTCTCACACCGATAAACGCCAGGATCAGGTCCGCCGCGCTGAAAAACTTCACGATTCGGTGGATCTTCAAGCCATTTACCCCACCGACTTCATCGCCTTCCGCCTCACCGGCTTCCGACCTGACGATTCGCAACAACGCAACATCACCGGCCACGAACTCCAACAAGATCTTCGACTCCTCATCGACACCCTCACCCGGTCGATGGACATGGTAGATGACGATCCTGGACTCACATCCGACGAACTGGCTGACAAGCTCGGTGTCGCCCCCAAAACCATCTCCAGATGGCGCGACAACGGCTTGCGCTGGCGATGGGTCTACTGCCAGACAAAACTCAAGCGCAAGCTGGTTTATCCGCAGTCCAGCATTAATTACTTCATCGCTTTGCATCAAGACACGGTGACCAAGGCAAGCACCTTCAAACGTCTCTCCAATGCCGAGTACGACAGTCTTGTCGCCCGCGCCCGTGCTTTGGAATCCACAGGCCGATTTACTTTCAACCAGATTGCCGGACATCTGGCCAAGCGCACCGGTCGATCCCTGGAAGGCGTCCGCCAGGTCCTTCAGCGCCATGATCGTGAAACACCCGCCAACCCTATCTTTCCAAGCCGTCAGGGGCCACTCACACTCAAGGAAAAACAGGTCGTCTATCGCGCCTGGCGATGGGGAATCAAACCCGGAAAAATCGCCCGGCGTTTTCAACGCACCTCCGGCACCATCGCCAGAATGGTCCACGAGATGCAGGCCGTCACACTTAAATCCCTCGCGCTCGAATACGTCGATTCCGCCCTGTTCCACCGCCCCGAGGCCGACCGCGTCTACCGCATCCCTATCGAACCCGCCGCCGCTCTCCCCGACGCTCCCCCGCCTGAATCCCTCGCCAATGCTTTAGCCCCATGGCGCAACCTCTTTGGCCCCCCTCCGCCTGCCCTGACACAGCTTTTTGCCTTCATACATCTCGCCCCGCAAGACATTGACCGCGTCCTCATGCGCTATCACTATCACAAGCGTCAGGCCGATCTCAAGCGCAAAAAACTCGATCCGGCCGCCGTCAAAATGAGCTTGATTCACGAAATCCTTGATGAATTGGCCCACGCCCTCGCCCTCCGCCGCCAGCTCATGGCCCACGCCCTCCCCAGTGTGCTCGACATCGCCTGCCGCCACGCCGGGCTCGTCGATCAGGCCAGCGCTCCACGCGCCCTTGAGCTCTTTACCCTCGGCATTGCCGAAATCGGTCCCGTCCTGGACTCCCTCGACCCGACCCGCCACCAAAACTTCGATGCCGGCGTCCGTTGGCACCTGATGCGCAAGTTCGCTTCGCTCGGCCAAAGTGCACAAGAAGGCGCACGTGCACGCAGACGCTCCGACCCCGACACACTCATCGCCAGGGCGCACTCACTCGTCACTTACGACCCATTCCTCCGCGAAGTAGTCAAGCGGAGCTGGGGGATACCCCAGCCTCCCGTACAAAATGATCCCAGCTAAAAATTAGGACGTCGGCTTCCCCGCCCCAAACCGCGCCGCCGCTATCGGCTCCTGGATTCTCGGGTCGTCCAGAGCCATCAGGTCTTCCTGGGAGATCTTTCCTGACAGCTTCTCATTGGGCAGCGCCATCTCAACAGTGAGTTCCCCCACCCGCGTTCGCCGCAGACCCGACAAATGCCCCCCCGTCCCCAGCGCCGCCCCAATATCCCGCGCCAGGCTCCGAATGTACGTCCCCTTCCCGCACGTCACGCGGATATCCAATTGCGGCCAGACGTAACTCAATAATTCAATCGAATCGATCCGCACCTGCCGCGGCGGCATGTTGATCGCCTTCCCCTTGCGCGCCAGTTCATACGCCCGCTGCCCTTGTACGTGAATCGCACTGTACGCCGGAGGAACCTGCATCACCTCTCCCACAAACCCCGCCACCACCTCCCGCACCCGCGTCTCATCAGGTGGCGTAGCCACCTCCACCGCCGTCAGCACCCCTTCCCGGTCTTCTGTGTCGGAAAAAGCTGAAAGATCGATATTCGCCACATACACCTTTGTCTGCCCCATCAACCGGTCAACCAGTTTCGTCCCCCGTCCCATGCATACCACCACAACTCCTGTGGCCAGCGGGTCCAATGTGCCGGCATGCCCGATTCGCTTGGTCCCCGAAGCACGCCGCATATTGCGGATCACCTGCATGGAACTCCATCCCAGGGGCTTATCCACCACTACGACCCCCTCCAGCCTGGTATCGACCCGTTTTTCATTCATGGTTCAGCGGCTTTACAAATCGTGATAAAAGCGTAAGATAACGCTTCTGCTTCCGGTCCGCCCATCAAGGGTGACCCAACACCAGGAGAGGTGTCCGAGCGGCTGAAGGAACGCGACTGGAAATCGCGTAAAGGAGCAATCCTTTCAAGAGTTCGAATCTCTTCCTCTCCGTTAGAAAACCCTGCAATATTGCAGGGTTTTCTGCTTTTAACCCTTAACCTCAATCCGCGTCAAACCCCTGACTTTGCTGGGCTTGGTGGAAAAAGACACCCACCGCTCATATCTATATCATTACCTCATTAAAAGCAATATTGTGAACATTTCGGGCAAAAGATTTAGCCCAAATAACTGCAATATTTCGATCATTTTCATACCCAACCAAGCGATAATTTGAACTTATTCTCATTCGTTTTTATTGATTCTTCATATTGCTTCTGGCCATTCGCCCCACTTCCATCCACAGCCTACAGGAGTCACCATGTCTCACTCACCTCGCGCCTTCACTTTGATCGAGCTCCTCGTCGTTATTTCCATCGTTGCCATCCTTATTAGTCTCCTTCTTCCCGCCGTCGGCAAAGCCCGCGACCAAGCTTCCAACGTTAAATGCCTCGCCGGTTCCCGCTCCGTCATGACCGCCACTCTCAACTACGCATCAGACAACAACGACGCCATCGTCCGCAGCAGCCCTGCTGCAGGCGGCAATAGCTACGCGACAAACCTCGTCAACAGCCAATACATCGCCTCCACAGGCTTCTCCTCGGCTGCATGCCCGTACGGCCCAACCAAAAGCTTCTTCAACCTCAACGCCTACGGCGCAGATTACTACTCCGCCGTCGAAAACGTCACCTATCCCCATACCATTGCCTACGCCTTAAACGGCATCCTCCAAAGCGGTTTCGGTCAAAACTATCCCTATGTCGGCCCAATCTACAATGACTATTCCACCAAGCCCTACACCTTCCGCAGCAAACGCATGGTCTACAGCCCCAGCACCGCTGCCGTCATTACCTGCTGCGTCACCCCCTGGTGGTCACAAACCCAGCATGTCGCCCCCGCTCTCTTAAACACCCTCGGCATCGTCAACGCCTACATGACCGCCAGCCAACTCAAACCCCGCCATCAGGGCATCGGCCTCCCCATGGCCATGGCCGACGGTCACAGCCAACTCGTCCCCACCGCCGACATCACTTCCGGTACGCTCTTTTACGGCCCCAAAACCTCACTCATGGCCGCATTCTCCTGGCGTAACAATTTCGGCGCCGAATACCCCTTCGAGTGAACCCAACTCTTGCCCCCTCACGTCTGAATCACGCGCATGGCGCGGCTTGGAAGACTCCACTGTTCACCGTTCAAACTTCTTGACCATCACATAAAGGATGGTTACGGTTGAATCCGCCGGAGTCTTTCGATTCGGCCCTGGTTCTACATTCCACCTTTCTTCCAAGACGTGATTCCAACTATCGCAAAGGGGGCCGTCGCATGGCTTTTCAAACACCTGATCCGACGCAATCGGCCAAGCTGGTTCCATCTTCCCACTCCAGATCCTCTGCGGTTTTGAACGATCTTCATCATCCGTCCAAAAAAACTTCGACTTGGTTTTGGCCCTTGCTTATTGTGGCGGCAGGCTTACTGATCACAGCACTCAGTGTCGTTTGGGAACTCACACAGATCGCCCACAACGACCGTCAACGATTCAATGTTTTATCTGAGCGCATTAAAGGCGAGATTGTTCGGAGGGTGGGCGTTTACCGCTACGGCCTCGTCGGAGCCCTCAGCGTTTTCACGGCAAGCAAAAGCGTTGAACGGTCCGAGTTCAAGGCTCTGGCCATCACCCGCAACCTCCCGGTTGAGTTCCCCGGGGCGCTGGGCCTGGGGTATATCCAGCGAATCCCCCGGCCTGACACGGAAAATTTTGAGAAGGCAACCCAGGCTGACGAAGCTCCCGGCTTTCACGTTCGCGCCGGCCTCGACCCAAAATACGTTTATGTCGTCAAATTCATCGAACCGGAATTGTCCAATCAAAATGCTTTGGGGTTCGACATTACCTCCGAGCCCATACGCCGCAAAGCGGCTGATCATGCAATGCTCACCGGCGAAGCCACTCTCACAGCCAAAATCTCCCTCATTACTTTTTCTCAAGATGAGCCCGGGTTCCTCTATCTTCTCCCCTTTTATCGCAATGGAACACATCCCACCAGCGCGCAGGAACGTGAGCAGGCACTTGAAGGCTGGGTCTACATGCCTCTTGCCGCCCGGCAAATCTTCAAGGGAGCCATAGGCGCCGCCGAAGGGGAGGTGGACTTTGAAGTCTTCGATGGCGAAATGTCCATCGATAACCTGGTTTACGACGATGACGAGCACCTCAAAGGCCAGAAAGGCCAGATTGATGCTTCCCATTTCAAGGGACGCATGTTTGAAGCCTTCGTCCCCGTGGAGATCGGCGGACGCACTTGGACGGTCGCCATGAGCACAGGTCCTGCCTTTCGGGCCTCCTCACGCACCCCGGCATGGGCGACAGGGATTGCCGGCATCCTTCTCACTTTCGCGCTTGCCTCCCTGGTCTATACGCTCGGCTCAACCGCCCGCCGGGCCCGCAACATCGCTCTGGAATTGACCGCCGACTTGAAGCGTCTCGCACTCGTCGCACAACGCACAACCAATGCCGTCATCATCACCGATGCCCATGAACGCATCGTTTGGGTCAACGAGGGCTTTCAGAAAATATGCGGCTATACCTTTGAGGAAGCCCAGGGCCAGGTTCCCGGTCGCTTCCTTCAATGCCAGCGGACCGATCCAGCCGTCAGGCGGGCCATCCACGAAGCGGTCCGCGAGGGAAAAGGATGCCGCGCCGAGATTCTCAACCAGGCCAAAGACGGACACGAATATGTGGTCGATATGGAAATCCAGCCCCTGCATGATGAAAACGGAGCCCTCACCGGCTTCATCGCAGTGGAAACCGATATAACGGCCCAGGTCAAAGCGCGCGAATTACTCGACAGCAAGGAGCGCCTGCTCCGCACGATGACCGACCGGTCCCGTCAGCTCGCGGGCATTTTGTCTCCCGATGGCCGTGTGGTCGATCTGAACCAAACAGCCATGGATTTCGCCAGGATCACCGACAAGGACAAAATTGTCGGGCAATACTTCTGGGACACCCCGTGGTGGAGCCATTCCACCTCATTGCAGGAATGGCTCAGGGGCGCGATCGCCCGTGCCGCCGCCGGAGAGCGCATCCAGCATGAGACGACTCACACCGGCCGCGATGGCATGCTTCACATCATTGATTTTTCCATCACCCCCGTCGTCGGCTCCGATGGCAAGGTCATCCTGCTTATCCCCGAAGGCTACGACATCACCCCCATCAAGCAGATCACCCAGGCCTTGAGCGAAGCACGCGACAGCGCCCATGCCGCCACCCGCAGCAAGAGTGAATTCCTGGCCAACATGAGCCACGAAATCCGAACCCCCATGACCGCCATCCTTGGCTATACCGACCTTCTTGCCGAGGAATGGCAGGGCATTACCATCCCCCAGCGCCTGGAATACATCACCACCATTAAACGCAATGGCGAGCATCTTCTCTCCATCATCAATGACATCCTCGATCTTTCCAAGATCGAGAGCGGCAAAATGAGCGTCGAGCAGATCGACACCCATCCCGACCAGATCATCCATGACGTCGTTTCCCTCATGCAGGTCAAGGCCCAGGGCAAAGGCATCAGGCTCGACGTCCAATACCTCACCCCTGTTCCTGCCCGCATCCAGTCCGACCCCTTACGCCTGCGCCAGATCCTTGTGAATCTCGTTGGCAATGCCATTAAATTCACCGATTACGGCGCAGTCACCCTCCGCATCGCGCTCGACAGCAATCAGCCAGGCGGCCCCGCACTCCGGTTTCAGGTCAACGACACCGGAATCGGCATGACGCCTGAACAAATCGGACGTCTCTTTGGCGCTTTTGAGCAAGCCGACACCTCAACCACCCGCAAGTTCGGCGGCACCGGCCTGGGTCTTAAGATCAGCAAACGCCTTGCGGAAATGCTCGGCGGCGACATCACCATCACCAGCGAAGTCGGCAAAGGCAGCACATTCACCCTCACCCTCAAAACCGGCTCGCTCTTGAATGTTGAGAACATCGATCCCAGCAAGGCCGCGCAGGTCGTGCGGGAAAAAGAAACCCCGTCGATGATCGATCTCCACCCCGAAACGCTCGCCGGCGCCCGCATCATGCTCGTGGAAGATGGTCCCGACAACCGCCGCCTGGTTTCCTTTTACCTCCGTAAGGCGGGGGCTGAAGTGATTTCCTTCGAAAATGGGGAACTCGCCGTCAAGGCGCTCACTCAGGACGGCACCTTGGACGGCCCCCTGCGATCCCCTCCCCCGGTGAACATGATTCTCATGGACATGCAGATGCCCGTGATGGACGGCTACAGCGCCTCCCGCCTCATGCGCGCAAAAGGCTGCACACTGCCCATTGTCGCCCTCACCGCCCATGCCATGAGCGGAGATGCCGAGAAATGCCTCGAAGCCGGGTGTGATGACTATGTCGCAAAACCCATCGACAAGTACCGGCTCATCACCATGAGCGCCACATGGATAACCACTCGTCTCAGTCTCTCGACCCCCAATACCCCCACCCCAAATACTGCCATCTCACGCTCCTCTGCACCCAGCCCCGCTTCACCAAATACCTCGGCCCAACCCGCCGTCACCCAGCCTCCGCCGCCACAATCAGAACCGGAAATCGATCCCGACATGGCCGAACTGGTTCAGGAATTCGTCCAATCGCTTCCGGCACGCATGGATTCAATCCAACTCCATTTCAAGACTGGCCAGGTCGCAGCGCTGGAGCAGGAAGCGCACCAGCTCGCCGGGGCCGCCGGCGGGTACGGCTTTCCACGCATCACCACAGCCGCACGCACCTTGGAACAAGGGCTCCGGACACATCAGGAAACATCGACGATCACGCATGCCGTTGATGAGCTCCTCAGCGTCTGCGCCCAAACCGCTCAGTCACGCACCAAATAACCCACACGCTCCCACGCGTTTCTGCGTCGATCGCCCCCTTACTCCAACATCTCCGACGCGCTTCGATATTTGTGGGGCGTCATTGAAAACCGCCCTTTAAACACGCGGTGGAAGTGCGATAAATTCCGAAAACCGCTCTTGCCCGCCACCTCCTCCACCGTCAAGTTCGTATGCCGCAATAAACCTGCCGCAGTCTTAAGCCGCGCATCCGTCAATATCTCCATAAACGACTCCCCGCACGCCTGCTTCACCGCGTGTCCCGCTCGGCTCTCACTCAAATGCAGCCGATGTGCCAGGTCTGCCAGCGTCACCTCACGTGTGTGCCGCTCTTGGATGAAATACCGGATCACATGCTGCCGCGGAATCAAATGCTTGTTCAGCAACTTCGCGTTCCCCACTGTCCCCGCTCGCGCCTCTTCCAGCGCCTCCTGCGGCGGATTCAGCCCCCACAGCTCAATCCGCGAGCTAAGCTGCCTCAGCGATTCCAGGATCCAGCCAGCCTCTTCATCATCCACTGGTTCCAGTGCCTTCACATGGTGCGCCCACGACGCATCCGGTGACACATGCTTGGCCCGCGCCGCGCTCAGCCCGCTCCCCGGTCTGCGTTGCCCGGCAAACAACACCCGCAGCAACCGGCCGTCCCGCACCGTCGGCACCGCCCATTCCACCAACCCTGCATGACACACATGCACCCGTCCCTCAGGCACCTGCGACAGCGCTGCACGCACCTGCACCACATCAAACTGCATACACGAAGCCAGCTTGAATGCCTTGGCCGCCACGCAAGCCGGGTTGTTGTGTGTGAACCGCTCCGGCGGCAGAAATGACCATAATGCGCCCGACATCTCATGCACGCTCACGCTTAATCGTGTCACCCTTTCAAAGGCCTTTATCGCCAACATCGGAACATGAAACCAATCGTCCACAGAAAGCCTCCACAGCGTAAAACCACACTTTATTAACCAGCAATATCGTATCTCCACACCTCCTGAATCACTACTGTGATATTCACCTCATTTGAAAGCCTTTTCTGATGTCCACTCAAACCGGCTTCACTTCGGTCTTCGATCAACCCTTCGACGTCATCGTCTTTGGTGCCGGTTACGCCGGACTCGCAGCCTCCCGCTGCCTCTCCCAAGCGGGCAAATCCGTCCTCTTGATCGATCGCCTCGGCGATGCCGCGTGGGAATCCGGCCGCGCCATGTCCGAACACGTCGGCCACACCAATAGCCCCGACTTTCAGCTTTGGCTCAACCAACTCTCTGCTCATGGCGCGCTTAATAACAATCTCATTCCCCCGGGCCCCGCCGAAGTCCTCGCCAGTCATGAACTCTCTGCCCTCCCAAACCTTCGTATCCTCTATTACGCCTCCCCCATCGATGTCACCCTCCATGACGGCATGCTCTCCGCCGTCACCCTTGCCACCAAGTCCGGCCTGCGCCGCGTCGTCGCCCGCCAATTCCTCGACACCACGGAAACCGGCGAACTCATCTGCCTCTTCCCTAATGCCCCTGCCCCCCGCACACCTGCTCGTAATCTCATCTCCCTCTTCTTCCTTAGCCACCAATGGGCAGATGCCTTCGATCATCCCCTCGCCTGCCCTGCCCTCCCCGACGCATCCCTCCTTTTCACCCGTTCCGCCTGGCCCAATGTCCGCAAACTCCTCATTGATCTCCCTGGCTCTGAATCCCACCCTCGCGCCGCCTGGCTCCCCGCTCTCCAGGCCCTGCGCGATCAACTCCCCATTTTGATCAGCGGTGCCGTCCTCACCCACGGCAGCGTCATCCCCCTACCCATCTATTCCAATACCGACCTCGCCCCACAAACGTCGCTTCCCGCCAACGTCGCCTGCGCCTCCCCCGCATGCGTACCAGGTACCTTCGCTTCTCTCTCCTCTCGCTTCATGCTTGGCTCAACCATCGCCGCTCAACTCTTAAGCCAGCCCGCCGCGCGCATCGACACCGACGCCTTCAAAGATCCCATTCCCACCGTCACCCCGCGCCGCACCCTCACCGCCGACATCGCCATTGCAGGCCTGGGAACCGGCGGTCTCCTGGCCGCCATTGCCGCCGGACGTCACAATCCCAGCACCCTGGCCTTTGATCCCTTCCCTTTCGCAGGCGGCATCGGTACCGGCGGCGGCATTCACGTCTATTACCACGGCGTAAAAGGCGGCCTCCAGCAGGAACTCGACGACCTCACCCGCCAAATCATGCCCCTCTTTGGCGAAATCTCCCAAGTCCGCGGCTTCCATCCCGACGCCAAAAAAATCGCCGCAGATACCCTTCTCCGCCGGGCCGGTGTCACCCCTCTCACCGGCTCACTCACCGCCGTCACCACCCATTGCGGTACCGTCCAATCCGCCCTCATCAGCACCCCGGAAGGGCCCCTCCTCATCAATGCCAAGGCATGGATCGATTCCACCGGTGATGGCGATCTCGCCTCCCTTGCTGGTGCTTCCTATCAATTAGGCCGCGCACCAGACGGCCAGCTTCACGCCTTCTCTCAGTCCTCCGGTCGCGCAGGCCTTCACAAAGGCTTCGCGCAAATGTACTGCATGAATTACGACGCCGGCTTCGTCGACCCCACAGACCCGGAAGACCTCACCCGCGCACGCCTTCTGGGCATCGGCCATTACCTGTTCCCCTGCTACTCTCCCGACGACCACCCCACTTATATCGCCCCCGCCATCGGCCTTCGCCAGGCCCGCCATTTCGACACCGATTACACCCTCACTCTCGCCGATATCATTGAGCGCCGCCGCTTCCCCGACTGCATCGGCTACACAGGCTGCCACTACGACAACCACGCCGTCGATTACGAACTCGAAACCGATGAACCCCTCTTCTGGGTCTGGGTCTGCCGTCAATGGCGCGGCCGCACGGCATGCGAAATCCCCTATCGCATTCTCCTCCCTCAATCCCTTAACAACGTCTGGATCGCCTGCCGCGCTCTTGGCGTCTCATTTGAAGCCCACAGCTCCATGCGCATGCAGCGCGATCTCCAGCGCGTCGGCGAAGTCGCCGGCCTCGCCGCCGCCCTGGCCGTTAAACACGCCGAGCCCTTCTCTTCATCCCAGGTCTCCAGCCGCAGCCTTCCCTTTGATGCCCTTCACGCCCTCCTCGCCCAGTCAGGCGCCGTCAAGCTCACCTCTTTTGATGAAGACACCTTCGGCTCAGCCGCCCAGGCCGCGCATTTTTCCGCGCCCATCAACCTGTCAGACCCCGCCTCACTCATCTCGTGGTCCAAAACCCTCCAGCAAACTCCAAACCCCCAGTCTGAACTCTGGTATCTCTACCGCGCCGGCCCAACACTCGCCGAACATCTCGTCGCCCCTCTCATCCACTCCCCCGACGCCAATGCCTCCTTTAACGCCGCTGCCATCCTCGCCATGTGGGGCGATTCCCGAGCCCAGCCCAGGCTTATCCACGCCATCGATACCCGAGAATACGGCTATGACTCCCTCCCGGCAGCCGAACGCCCTGAGCGCTACGCCATGGCCGTCCCTCGCTGGATGGCTGCCGTCGCCCTCCTGCGCATCTGCGGCGATGCCGCCTGCCTCAGTTCCCTCCACACCCTCGCCGCCGACCCCGGCCTCATCCTGAACGTCCGCACATCCATCGCCGTCACCTGCCAACGCATCACCCAGCGCGTGGACTTCTCTTCCACGGATCGCGCCTTGATCGGTGTCATTACCGACCACCTCCTGGCCACTCATCCTCCGGTCACCATGGCTCCCCCTCGCCGCATCGTCATTAACAACACCGTCCAAACCGCCGTCTCCGGCCGCTATTGGGAACCCATCGTCCTGGAAGACGCCGCTTGGCAGATGCATCTTCAGGTCGCCCAGGCCCGTATCGCCATCGGCCTCACCCCTCATGCCGATGCACTGGCGCTCCTGTCAGACCCGCGCGCCATCGTCCGCCGCGCTATCGCTTCCACCCTTGCAAAAGCCCCCCTCGCCGTGCATGCCAGCTGAATCCGCGTCCTCAACTCCAGCTCTCACGAATAATCCCCTTTACCCATGAACACTCCCATTCGACTGGCACTCATCGGAGCAGGCAACCGCGGACAAGGCGTCTTTGGGCAATACGCCCTGGATATGCCCCAGCGTGTCGCCTTTACGCACGTCGTTGAACAGGACCCTGCACGCCTTGCCCGCTTCGCACAGACTCACGCCATCCCGTCCGCCAATTGCTTCACCTCCTCCGACGCCTTCTTCGCTTCAGACCTCTCCGGACTCGATGGCGTCGTTATCGCCACTTTGGATGACCACCGCCTGCAGCCGCTCGCCGGAGCGATCGCTCACAATCTCCACATCCTCATCGAAAAACCCCTTTGCACCACGCCCGAGGAACTGCTCCAGGTCCAAACCCTCACCCGGAACTACCCGCAGATCTGCGTCGTCTGCCACCAGCTCCGCCTCACCCCCGCCTACCTGGCGATCAAACGAATCATCGATTCCGGCACCCTCGGCTCCATCACTGCCATCGCCCACGAGGAAAATGTCAGCTACGCCCACATGGCCCACTCGCTTGTCCGCGGCTACCTTCACCACCGTCGCGGCCCCATCCTCCTGGCCAAATGCTGCCACGATTTTGACCTCCTCACCTGGTTCGTGGGCGCCCCACCTTCTAAAGTCAGTTCATTCGCATCCCTCAACCATTTCACCCGCAAAAACGCTCCTCCCGGCGCTCCCGCTTTTTGCCTCGATGGCTGCCCACACGCCCAGACTTGCCCCTACGACGTCGCCAAAGCCTATTTCTCCGACCACACCGACCCAGCCTGGATCCGCCAGATGGGCGTCATTGACACTCGAGGCGATCTTCTCGAAGCCCTCAAAACCAATCGCTTCGGCCGTTGTGTCTACCAAGTGGGCGAACACGGCATCGACAGCCAGGCCGCAATCATTCAATTTCAAAACAACGTCAATGTCAGTTTCCTTCTCACCGGCCACAACGCATCCGAACGCCGACGCACCAAAATCAGCCTCACCAACGGCGAAATCACCTTTGATTCCTCCAGTCCCATCATTCACACCCACTCGTTTCACCCCAACGTCGCCTCGCAGCTCGCCGTCCACGCTGTAGGCACCCACCATGGCGGCGATCACGCCATCATCGACAATTTTTTGCACGCCATTTCCTCCGGCGACCACTCTTGCCTGCTCACTCCCATTCATTCCTCGTTTGACGGCCATTTGCTCGTTTTCGCCGCTGAACACTCCCATAAGACAGGGCAAACCATTTCATTTCCTGACTATGTCCAGTCATTTCATATTCCAAGTTCCCAGTCGTGCCACTCACAATCGGTCATTCCTCTGCTCGATTCAGCCCACCAGCCCGACTACATTTCTATGGAACCCATCATGTCATCCAATCCGCCGGCACAGGCAAACATCACGTCCCAACGCCCCGCCAGGGCTTTCACCCTCATTGAGCTTTTGGTTGTCATTACCATCGTCTCAGTCATGATTTCCATTCTCATCCCCAGTCTCTCCAAGGCCCGTGAGCAGGCAAAAACCACGCAATGCCTCGCCAATCAGCGGCAAATCGCCATGGGCCTCCCCCTTTACGCTGCCGACAATCAAGGCCTCTTCCCCGCCAAATACAACGACGACGGCGCCACTCCCAGCGCCAACACCGGTTTCATGGATTTTTCCATCGCAGCCATCCGCTTTTACACCGTCGGTGATTGGCCCACATTCACCTACAACGCCACCTCCGGGCAGTACAGCATGAGCGCCCCATCCAAAGGCCCTTCGCTCTTCCTCTGCCCAAACAACGTCAATCCCTCTTCTCTCTGGGGCGGGCCCTGGCGCACCAGTTACGGCTTTAACTGCGACGCACGCGGCGGCTGGGCCCGTCAACTTCATCAATACAAAATCAAGTTCTATGACGCTCCCAGACCCTCTTCCAAAGCCATGGGAATGGATTTCGCCGGCACCTACATCCGCACTGACAAATACAACAGCGGCATCAGCACCAACTTCAGCTTCGGCGGCTCTTATGTCCCCGGTATCGGCGCTTACGGCGCAACCGCCAGCGGCACTTGGATCGCTCAGGGTGAATTCCAGGACTTCTACGAAGGCCGCCACCGCCTCTTCGTCAATGTCGTCTTCCTCGACGGCCACGCTGCCACCATGGCCTCCCGCACCGTAATCAGCGCCTGGCACGTCGCCGGCACCGCCGCCATCGGCGATCCCAACATGTACACCCGTGCAAACAGCATGTTCGCCATTGCCGGTAATTGACAGCCAATCACACATCCCCCACGCCCATGCCGCAAAAAATGCAAGAAACACCTATGACGTCTCTCTCCTCATGCGGGCTGTCTTTAGATCGCACAAAGGCGCTTTTATCCGCCCTCGCCGTGACATTATTCTTGATCACTTCGGCATTTGCTCAAGCCCCATCCGAAACGCCCCCAGCCCTCGCCGCCCTTGAGCGCACTCTTGAAAAATCCGCTCAACCCTCGGATGCCCAAAGCACTGCCCAAAACGCCTCAAAAGTCTCTCAGGCCCTCTCCACCTCAAACCTCCCCAAAACCACTCTCTTCGTCCATTACGCCGTCCCTGCCCTCTCCCCCGTCATGCGCCTTCCTGACACCTATCCGGCGGACGGCCAGCCCCTCGCCCCCATCAGCATCATCGCCGCCCAGGATGAATACGAACCTGCCTCTTTCGTCCTCTATGCTTTCCAAAACCTGGAAAACGTCCGTCTCTCCCTCTCCGAATTAAAAACTGCCGGGGGCGTCGCCTTCCCCAAAGAAAACCTCGACCTCAAAGTCGTCAAAGTCTGGTACCAGAACGGCAACGCCTGGTTCAGCTATTTCAGCGATGTCGGCCTCACCCTCGTCCCCGAACTCCTCGTCCACGACGAAAACCTCATCCGCGTCGATACCCAGGCCCAGGCCAATTACGCCCGTCTCCGCACCGCCGATAGCTCCCGCGAAGTCTGGATCAGCGCCCCCAATGAAATCGCTGTTCCCTTCAATCATTACGACCCTGCCTTTGCCGACGCACCTGCCCTCCAACCCGTACGGCTAAACGCAGGGCAGTTCAAGCAATTCATCCTCACCGCCCATGCCGCCAAAGACATGCCTCCCGGCCTTTACAAAGGCGTCATCACCGTCCAGGCCCCCGGTCAGGCCGACTACACCATCCCCATCAACCTCAAAATCCTTCCCTTCGCACTCCCCTCGCCAAAGGCTTACCTCGACCCGAAAAAAGATTTCATCGTCTCTCTCATGGGCCACTGGCCCGACCTCCCCGTCGATCACCCCGCCTGCCTCCCCACCCTCAAGAACCTCCGTCAACACAACCTCCTCCACACCGGCCCCGGCGGTGCCCCCACACCAGCTCTCGCCGCGCAGTACGTCCCGCTCATGAAAGAGGCGGGCTTTGACACCTCCACCGTCCTTCTCCGCCACTCCCTCCCCTGGGAAGGCACCCACGACGGCACCCCCTTCACCTTCGACCAGCTCATGACCATCCGCCGCGCCTCCCAGGCCTGGCGCGGCTTTTTCCTCAGCAACTTCGGCCACACCAATGCCTACCTCTGCCTCGGCGATGAACCCACAGCAGCCTGGGTCATGAAAACCCGCCAGGTCTGGCGCGTCGTCCAGGAAGCCGGCCTTAAGGCCCAGCTCGCCGGCCATGAACACCTCTTCATCAAAGCCGGTTACATCCTCGACCTCCACCAGTCCGCCGGTTCCCCCGACCAGTCAGAACACGCCCAACAACGCCATGCCATCCAGCACGGCAACATCGCCTTCTACGCCAATCAACACAACGGATCCGAAAACCCCGACTTCGTCCGCAGACAGCACGGCATGCTCGGTTACCTCACCGGCCTTAGCGCCATCGACAATTACGAATTCGCCTACGGCCCCTGGAACGACCGCGCCACACCACTCTACAAACCCATGGTCCTTGCCTACCCCATCTCCAACGGCCTGGTCGACACCCTCGCCTGGGAAGGTTTCCGCGAAGCCATCGACGACATCCGTTACGCCACAAAGCTCAAGCAACTCGCCCAGGAAGCCATCGATACCGGCACAACCCAAAACGACCTCACCCGCATTTACGCCGGTCGCCAGGCCCTCCAGTGGCTCGCTCTCACCGACGCTTCCACCGCTGACCTCGCCTCCCTTCGCCTCGAAATGATCAGCCTGATACTCAAACTCTCCGCCAAACCCGCGCAATAACCATGCAAAACCGCTTTTCCATCCTCATCCTCCTCGGCCTCCTCCTGGCCCTGCCTCTCCATGCCCAGACCACCCCAAACGACGCCTACAAAGACATTCAGCAAAAAATCCGCGCCAAACAATTCACCGATGCCCTCACTCTCGCTCAGTCCACTCTCGACACCCTCAATCTCTCCCCTGCCGACAAAGTCCGCTTCCTTAAAATCGCCGCCGACGCCGGCCAGGCCCAGGGCGCCCCGGAAGCCAAAAAATCCGCTATTGCGTACCTCGAAAAAATCATTGCCGATCCAACCATTCCCAACACCCCCAAAATCGACACCCTCAAAACCCTCTCTGAAACCTACATCGCCTCCCTGTCCGGCCTGGATCTCTACCAAATGGACCTCGCCCCCGCCCAGGCCACGCTCGAGCGCGCCCTCACCCTCCCCAACCTGAAACCCGAGGAACAGGCCACCGCCCTTACAAATCTCGCCGATCTCTCCCGCCGCCAGGACAAGCACGCCCTCGCTCGCGCCCAATACGAAAAGGCCCTCACCTTTCTAATCGCCGAAAAACCCAGGCTCGCCCTCCAAAAACTCATCGCCGAAACCTACGTCCGCGAAGGCAACCGCGACAAGGCTCAAGCCCTCTACGCCGAGGCAAAACTCGATCCCCTCGCCTTCTATGCCGCCTTTGGCCCCACGCCCAAATTACAGGAAGAAATACTAAGAATCCTCGCCGACCCTGCCGCCAATGAAGCTACCAAATGGAATGCCTACCGCGCCCTCCCCGCCTTCAACTGGCAGGCCACTGACCTAAACACCATCCATCAGACGGGCGAAAAATACCTCTCCGACATCCTCAAGCAAAACCCCGCCCGCATGCTCACGCTCCTGCCGCTTTTCAAGAAAGCCACCCCCGACACAAATGCGGGCTTCATACTCTGGGCCGGGCCCATCATCCTCCAGTCCAAGCTCTCACCCGCCGACGCTGCTTTCGTCGCCACATCCATCCTGGATGCCACAGCCGTCTCGCAAGGCCAGGCCAGGCCTGTCACCGACCTCGCCGCCCTTGATGCCGCCGACGCACGCCTCACCCCTCAAGCCCGGGCCCATGCGGATCTCGTCGCCAACACCCTCGCCCTCCCCAGCCCCGCCAACATCGCCGCCGCACTGGAACGCCACAAGGCTCTCTCAAGCGAAGAAAAAGCCCAGGCACTCCTAAGCGCGGCTAAAACCGCACTCCGCGCAGGTCAGGAGCCCACGGCCCGCGCCCTTCACCAGGCTTACCTCACTCTCCTGGCACAGCTCCCTAAAGCCCAGATCGCCTGCCCATTCAACCCCAATGCCCCTTCTGACATCGGCAGCTACCTCGCCTCCTCGATCGCCGCCCAAACCCCCAAAGCCCCCCTGGATCGCCCCTATGGTGACAATCTCAAATTCCTCGTCGAAACCGACTCCGCCATGACCGGCCGCCAGGCCGACACCCAATCCCAAACACTCTCCGACGACTCCAAAACCGACATCCAGTTCTTCGCCGACGCCGACGGCATCCACCTCTTCATCACGGCTTATGACGCCCAGCTTCCCCAGGCCCTCGCCGGCAGCATTCGCACCGGTGGTTTTGAAATGTATCTCGCCCCCGGCCCTCATCAGCCCTATCACACTTTCCTGGGCAATCTCCCCACCCCCGACTTCCACCCCGAACTCTTCCTCACCAGCTACCCCAATCCAACCTTCCGTCTGTTATCTGAAAAAGACGGCACCTTCAGCGCCCAAACCAAACCCCTCCTTCAGCAGGGTGCCTTCGCCTCCCACCTTTTCTTCTCCTGGCAGGCCTTCTACGACAAACTCCCCCAGAACGGCACCAAATGGCAATTCGACGCCATCCGCTGGACGCGCTCCGGCGGCTTCTCCTTTGCCGGTTCCAAATCCGTCCACAACCGCTCTTCCTGGGGAGACATCGTCTTTGCCGGCCTCACCCCCGAAAACCTCCGCGCCATTAAACGCAACATTATCTACAAGGCCCTCCCCCTCTACCGCAAAGCCCGGGAATCCATCAGCTACACCGGCAACTGGGCCGATCCTGTCCTGGGCGATCCCGCCTTCTTCAACGCCAAAGTAAAACCCCTCCTCACCCGTCTGGATCAATACGCCCCCCGCGTCACCAAAGACATGTCCCCAGAGGACATCGACGACCTCTTCCAAAACGCCGTTCCCGGCTGGATGGAACTCGACCACACCGTCGCCGCCCTCCGCCGCCAATATCTCCAGGAACAACTGCTCTCCAACTGACCCCTGCAAGATCACTCCCATGAAAACCACTCTCTCCATCCTTGTACTTCTCTTCGCTGCCCTCCCCCTCCAAGCAGACGAATTCGACAAGCTCCTCGCCCCAGCTCCCGCCAAAGCAACCACCCCAGCCACCGACAATCTCGACTGGATGCAACCCGGCGCCCAGCAAACCGAACTCCAGCGCGGCGTCATCGAAGGCAAGCCCGACCTCGCCACCATCACCGGCACCACCACCCCCAAGCCCACCGCCGATCTCTCCAAATTCACCCGAACCTACACACTCGATCTCAAACAATTCAACATCTCCAACACTGCTTCCAACCCGGTAGAAACATCCAAAGGCATCAACCAGGCCCTCCAGTACGCCAAAGCCCAGAACTTCAACCACATCACCTTCCCGCCCGGTACCTACCTCATCAGCGAACAGCACCCCATCATCCTGAACCTGCAGGACACCGTCATCGATCTCGGCGGCGCCACCCTTCAGATGAATACCAATGGCCTCCTCGCATCCACCCTCATGGAAGTCGTCGACGGCGCCCAAAACCTCCGCCTCACCAACGGCTCGTTAAAAGGCGACCGCGAAACCCACGACTATAAAACCAACAAAGGCACCCACGAACACTGCACCGGCCTCACCCTCTCCGCTGGTAAAAACATCGAAATCGACCACCTCACCATCTCCTCCTTTCCCGGCTCCGGCGTCGGCACACGCGTCAATGTCGGCAAAGGCGCTCTCAGCTTCGCCTCGCTCCGCGACAAAGACCTCACGCCCGGCACATTCTCCGACACCGGTCAGAAACTCCCCAGCGACCAGAAACTCATCACCTTAAAACCCTACGACGTCACCAGATTCCAGGGTCAGTTTGAATTCGGCTACACCCTCGGCTATGCCGGCTTCCCCTCCGTCCGTGGTCGTGCTTATCAAGCCTATTTCTTCGATGCCGACAACAAATTTATCCAGAAGACTCCCTGCCTTCAGTTCGCCAAAGTCGACGTCCCCCCCAACGCCAAAACCGTTCACTTCGAATTCAACCAGCCCACCATCAAAAACGCCCCCGAAGGCATGATCGGCCGCATCACCAACCTCGCCTCCCCCTCCCACATCCACTTCCACGACAACACCCTCTCCAGCAACCGCACGCTCGGCATGGCCTTCTGCGGCGGCCAGAATTGGGTCATCGAATCCAATCTCTTCGAGTCCAACGGCGGAAACGCTCCCGGCTTCGGCGTCGATTTTGAAGACGGCTGGGACCTCATGCGCGAAATCGTTTTTCGCAAAAACACCTTCAAGGCCAACAAAGCCGGCGATCTCGTCGTCTGCGCCGGCACCGAACTCATCTTCGAATCCAACACCTTCGAAAACGCCGTCATCCTCTACGACCGGGTGAATAACTACCTCTTCGCTAAAAACACGCTCCTCGGCTCCCGCGTCCTCTACAAAACCGGCATTAAACATGCCGTCATCCAGGACAACACCTACAAAAACTGCAAACTGGAAGTCCGCTGGAACGAAAACAAATGGCCCGGCATCGCCCCCCTCGCCCTCACCAATGAAACGCTTGATTCCATGTCCTCCGTCACCGGCCCCATCCTCGTCTTCGACAACTGCAAAATCACCAACACCATCTTCCAACCCACCAAGGAATCCAAGCTCATCCTCTTCAAAAACTCTACCCTCACCAACTCCCCCGTCCTTCCCGGCCCCATCCCCCCGGCCCCCAAAGTCACCTACGAAAACGCCAGAATTATCGACGTTCCCAAATAGTGAGCAACGCGATATCTCCAACCCAAGCTCCAAACTCCGCCCCTACCTCCGCTCCAACGCCTTGAGCCGGCGCTTGTAATGATTCGCATGAATCGGCTCAATCCACCCCTCCGCCAGCGGGCTTCCCATCGCCGCCAGCACCTCCTCCACCAGCACATGCGCACGCTCCGCCCGCCCCGCGGGCTCATCCCCCGCCGAACTCTCAAGAAAGCGGAAAAACCGATCCGCCCCGCGGCAATACCTCAAATAATTCGCCAGCCGGTCCACCTGCCGCCTCTCCCGCGCACAGCCACACGCTTCCCGCGCCTTCAGCAACACCCCCGCCACAAACTCCTCGCTCATCCCCTCCATGAAATAACTCACATTCTCCAGCGTCGGCAGCAGCACCCATTCCGGAATCCCCGCCGGACACTTAACCCCCTTTGAATCCGCTTTCCGCGCGGCAATCGCCCGCGCCTGCCTCTCCCACGCCTTATACACCGGCCGCACCGCCATCCCCGCCGCCCCAAACTCGCCCAGCAGATAATCATCCATCAGCCGCCCGTGATCCGTCTCGCCCTCCCATCCCGCCCGCGCAAAAGCAAGCATATTCAGGCCATAAGCATGATGGCACGTGCAGTTGCACTGAATGCTCGCGCCCCTCACGTCACGCGCCCGCAACTGCTTCCAATCCTCCAGAATCACCTGCGACATCGGGTACGGCAAGCTCGCCTGCGCATTCATCCCCATGTAATATTCATACAACCCCAGCCTCCCTCTGATCCCCTCATTCCACTCCTCAATAATCCCCTCAAACGCCCGGTTCGCCTCACCTGATTCCTCGCTGTACACCGGCCTCGCCCCGTCCCGCCAATACAGCGCCAGCCCCACCACGATATTCTTGTGCAGCGTTATCCCCGGTGCCGGCCATTGCAGGTCCACATACGCCACCGCCGGAATTTTGACATGCGGGAATTCCCCTTCCAGCGCCTCCGCCACCCGGTTCAGCAGCCTCCCATATCGGGCTGACTTGGAGTCATTGCGCGCATCCGGCGCCATATGCCCCCTGTACGGCTTAGACGCATCCCCCACCGCCCCATCCATCGCCACACACGCCTCACACTGGCACATCCCAATCCCGTCTTCCGGAATCACCCCCACCAGGTCAATCCCCGG
>CAZGOM010000097.1:0-20705 GCA_964527265.1 uncultured Phycisphaeraceae bacterium
CCCATAACCTACGTAGAGTTAATCAATGGACATCACTGAATCCAATTCAGACGGCCGTGACCAAAAAGCTTCCAGGCTCGACCCCAAGCTCCTTGATGAGCTTGACGCCCTGCTGGAAGCCCGCTCCCAGCGCCCTTACTCCTTTTCTAATCAGAACTTAAAACTCTCCTCCGACAAAGTGACCGACCAGGCGCCAGCCCAGTCTGCTGCCCAGCCCACCTCCCAGGAACTCCAAAACCTCCTGGCCCTGCTGGATCAATGCCCGGTTGAAAATCCCCCCACCGACCTCGTCGCCCGCACCCTGGAACGCATCGAAGCCCAGGAAGACCTCGAACACGCCCATATCCGCACCGAAGGCGGCTTCTCCGGCTTTGCCGGCCTCCGCATCCATGAAGTCGCCACCATCGCCGCAGTCCTCATCTGCGCCATCTCCCTGCTCTCCCCCGCCCTTAACTTCGTCCGCCAGGACGCACGTAAAGTCGCTTGCGCAAACAACTTATCCGTCACCGCCGCCTCGTTTAACCAGTACGCCGCCGACAACAAAGACGCCCTCCCCAGCCGCGGCGCGACCCCCGGCAACACCTGGTGGAACGTCGGCAAGGAAGACGACAAAGGCCAGATCAACCAATCCAACTCCGCCCACCTCTACCACCTCGCCCGCACCGGCTACGTCGATCCCCGCACTCTTAACTGCCCCGAAAACGCCAACGCACCCACCAATCCCAGCCGCGCCGCCCACGACTGGAACACCCCCCAGGCCGTCTCCTACAGCTACCAAAATCAGTACGGCCCAACCCACCCCAGAATCTCACAAACCTCGCAAATGGCCATACTTGCAGACAAAAACCCCCTCTTTGTCGCAAACCCCGCCGGCGAAGGACTCACCAAAGCCAACCTCAAAGACGAAACCTCCAGCAAACTACATAAAGCCTCCGGCCAAAACGTCCTCCGCTCCGACGGCTCGGTCCTCTGGGCCAGCTCACCCGTCATGCCCAACGGCGATAACATCTGGCTCGCCTCCGGCATCAACCGCTACCGCGGCGTCGAAGGCCCCGCCTCCGTCAACGACTCCTTCCTCGTCCCCTGACCTTATTCCTCCTTTGCCAAGCTCCCTGACACCCGCCCCCAAGGCGGGTGTTTTCTTTGTCGCCTCCCCCTTCCCATACCACCATCCACCGCCGTAAACGTCCTGCTTTACTCTCCCCTCTCCCAATCCTAAATCCCAATACTCTCCAATCCCATTGCATCGCCCACAAGCACACTCCCAACATCAAACCGGATAGGCTTCCAACGGTGAATGCCTGCCTAACCTCTTGGTTTTACACCCCACTAAAACCCTACATACGACCCTAACCACCACTCACTATGCTTCCTTAATCACATGCCTGAATCCATCTATTTTTCGCTTCCAAAGCCCGTTTTTGCTTCTGCACCTGCGGCGCACTTCAAGAGGTAAAAAACGATCGTAATCCAACTGTCCTATTGGAAAATAGTGCAAATTCCCTTGCACACCATCCATACGCTGTTATGATCGAAATTGAGGAAGCTTACTCTTTCTCAACACGCCTCTTAACCCGTCGACACCCTCTTCCCACCAAACTAACTAGCCGTAACAAACGAATAAATCGACACTTGCAATGGACACTTGGATTTGACAACCGCCAATCAACTTCAAAGAGCGTCTTTCCCCAAACACACCCACGACTCTTAAAACTTAACGTCAAGCCCAACCCTCAAAATTCCTGCCCAACGTTTCAGTATCCGGCTTAACTCCCCAGCGCTCCACTTACAGCCAGCTAAACCCACTCAGTCGCTTGCCAAAGTAGTAAAGGTCCCCTGCCATGGCCGATCCCAAACCGCCCACCCCCGCCAAGCCTGACCCCAAAGCGTCCGCCGCTGCCGCCCCTGGCGCCAAGCCCGGTGCCCCCGCCGCCCCGGGAGCCAAGCCCGCTGCTCCAGTCGTCGCCGTCAAAATCGAAATTCCCCCCATCGCCGAATGCAAAGGCAAACGCATCGGCCAAATCCTCACCCGGATGAAAGCCGTCACCCGCGACCAGGTCCAAGAAGCACTCATGCTTCAGTCCCAGCGTCGCGTCCCTCTGGGCCAGCTTCTCATCGAACTGGGCTATACCAGCCAGGAACATGTCAACATGGCCTTGGCCGCCCAGGCCGGCATGGAATCCGCAGGCGATATCGAACGCCTTGAAATCCCCCCCGAAGTCATCGAGCTCCTCCCCTCCTCCACCGCCAAAGCCTACCGCCTGGTCCCAATGGCCTACGACAAGGAAACTAAAACCTTGACCGTCGCCATGATGGATCCCAACAACTTTCAAGCCCTCGACGACCTGCGCATTCTCATGGGCTTCAAAGTCAAGCCCATGCTCGCCAACCCGCAACACGTTGAAAAACTCATCAACCGCTACTACGGCGATAAGGAAGAATCCCTCGCCGACGTCATTGGCGACTTGGCCGAAGACCACGACCTCGAAGCCCTCACCGGCGATCGTGACGGCTCCATCGACATCACCGCCGCACTCGAAGCCGCCGACGACAACCGCGTCAAACGCCTTCTGAACCTCGTTCTCATGCAGGCCATCAAAGACAAAGCCTCCGACATCCATTTCGAACCCTTCGACGACGAATTCAAGATGCGCTACCGCATCGACGGCGTCCTCTACGAAATGATTCCCCCGCCCAAGTACCTCGCCCTCCCCATCGTCTCCCGTATCAAGGTCATGGCCAACCTTGACATCTCCGAACGCCGTATGCCTCAGGACGGCCGCATCGAACTCACCGCCGCAGGCATGCCCATCGATCTTCGCGTCGCCGTCCTCCCCACCGTGTTCGGCGAATCCGTCGTCATGCGCGTTCTCGACCGCTCCAACGTCTCTCTGGACCTTGAAAAAGTCGGCCTCCGCTCCGATGACCTTGATATCGTCCGCCAGCTCATCAATAAGCCCAACGGCATCGTCATCGTCACCGGCCCCACAGGCTCAGGCAAAACCACCACCCTCTACGCCGCGCTCAACGAACTCAACACCATCGACACCAAAATCCTCACCGCCGAGGATCCCGTCGAATACGATATCGATGGCCTCTGTCAGGTACAGGTCAATCCCGATGTCGGCCTCACTTTCGCCGCCGGTCTGCGAAGCTTCCTCCGTCAAGACCCCGACATCGTTCTCATCGGCGAAACCCGCGACCTGGAAACCGCGCGCATCGGCGTGCAGGCCTCTCTCACAGGCCACTTGGTCTTCACCACCCTCCATACCAACGACGCACCCAGCTCCATCGCCCGCCTCATGGACCTTGGCCTGGAAACATTTCTCCTCACCGCCACCCTCGAAGGCGTTGTTGCACAGCGGCTGGTCCGCAAAATCTGCATGCGTTGCCGCGAAGCCATCGATCCCACCCACGAACAACTCCTGGAACTTGAACTCAATGCCGACGATCTCGCCGGCCGCCAGTTCTACCGCGGTCGTGGCTGCGACGTCTGCAATCACTCGGGCTACAAAGGCCGACTGGGCCTCTTTGAAATCATGACCCTTGATGACGAGATGCGCGACATGATCATGAACAGCGCCTCCACCCAGTTCCTCCGCGCCGCCGCCCGCAAACGAGGCATGCGCACCCTTCGCGAATCCGGACTACTCGCCATCTACGACGGCCTCACCACAGTCGATGAAGTCGTCAAGGAAACCATCGACGAAGAAGGCTAAGCCCTTAACCAACCCCCATCCAACCTTTCCACTCCCATAAACCGTTAGACAACGTCTTTTTTCTCCATCTGAACACGACAATCCCGGAGACCGACTCATGCCTACTTACCAGTACGAAGCCCTCAATGACGCGGGCAAGCAGCAAAAAGGAACCGTCGTTGCCGCCAACGACAAGGAAGCCATCGAAAAGCTCCGCAGCCAGGGCTTCTTCCCCACCGCCGTGCGCGAACAAAAAGCGGGTGCCTCCGCTCCCGCCCCCGCCGCCGGCAAGGGCGGCATCGGTGCCGGTAAAACCACCGGCGCAAAGAAGCCCAAGGACTGGAAGAACATGTCCATCACCATCGGGGGGGTGAGCCCTAAACAGCTCACGGTCTTCACCCGTCAGATGTCCACCCTCCAGGACGCCGGCCTCCCCATCCTTCGCTCCCTTTCCATCCTTGAGCAACAGCAAAAACCCGGACTCCTCAAAGACACTCTCTCCGAAGTCCATGAGGACGTCTCCTCCGGCACCACCTTGTCCGACGCCATGGCCAAGCACCCCAAGGCCTTCGACAAGCTCTACACCAAGATGGTCGCCGCCGGCGAAATCGGTGGTGTGCTTGACTTGATCCTCCAGCGTCTTGCCGAGTTCATGGAAAAAGCCCAGAAACTCAAGAGCCGCATCATCGGCGCCATGGTTTATCCCTCCGTCGTCATCAGCGTCGCCGTGCTCATCGTGCTGGGCATCATGATCTTCATCGTGCCCAAGTTCGAGAAGATCTTCGAAGACTTCGGTACCGACCTTCCCCTGCTCACCAAAACCCTCATGTACTCCAGCAAATGGATCATGGGCACCATGCCGGATCAACCCATGCCGGGGGTCGTTTATCTCTTATTCGTCCCCTTCATCATCTTCTTTGGCCTAAAACTCATAAGAAAAACCGCCATGGGCAAGGCCGCCCTCGACCGCATCATCCTTTTTGTCCCCGTCGCCGGCCAGCTCATCGCCAAGGCCACCATCGCCCGCTTCACCCGTACCCTGGGCACCCTCATCAACGCCGGCGTGCCCATCCTCGATGCCATCAACATCACCAAGGAAACCACCTCCAACCACGTCTACTATGTCGCCCTCCAGGGCGTTTACGATTCCGTCCGCCAGGGTGAAAGCTTTGCCGAACCCCTCCGGCAGTCCAAGGTCTGCGACTCCATCGTCGTCAACATGATCGACGTCGGCGAGGAAACCGGCGACCTCGACAAGATGCTCATGAAGATCGCCGACAACTACGACGAAGAAGTCGACGTTCTCGTCGGTTCGCTGGTCTCCCTCCTGGAACCCATCATGGTCGTCGCGCTGGGCGGCATCGTCGGCTTCATCGTCATCGCCCTCTTCCTCCCCATGGTCAAGCTCATCCAGAAGCTCACCTGATTCGGCGTCCGACGCCCCTCTTCCGCTGTCGTGCAGGGAGAGGGCTGGGGGTAAGGGTCGCCTGCGAACTTCGGCTGACTCCCTGCACCGCCAGAGTCACATCAGGAATCAAAAGGAAAAATCCATGACTCCCCGTCCGTATCAAAAATCACGCCTCGCCCGCCCAGGCTTTTCGCTTGTGGAGATGCTCGTGGTCATCTTCATCGCGGGCATCCTCATCGCCATCACCGTCGGCGCCATCGGCGCCATGAACAAAATGGGTGCCAAGTCGCAGACGCAAGCCATCATTTCCGCCTTCGACGCGGCACTGGACCAGACCAAGGATGCCACGGGCGAATATCCCCGCATCGCAGGCAGCTTCCAGGCGAATGCGACCAATATCACAACCGCCGCCACGTGTGCCGAAGCCACATGGATGAACCAAGCCCTTAATTGCTTCTCCCCCAACCGGCTTGATAACAGCAAAGCCGGACTGGACGCCAACAACTCGCTCATCTCCCTGATCAAGCCCACCACCGACACCTACACCGCCGCTATCGCCACCACCGCAACCTTCCCCGAATTCCGTACCGCATCCAATCTTGGCGTCAAAACCACGGGAACCCAGGGCACTGTCTCAGGCACAGGCATGGAGTTCGCCCGTCTCAACCAGGGCGGCACTCTCTCACACGTTCGTGACGCCTGGGACCGCTACCTCGTCTACTTCCCGAGCGATGGCGCCTCCGCCGACACCGCGGCTACCCTTCGCCCATTGATCGCCTCTCCCGGTCCTGACGGCATCTTGGAATCCACGCCTTGGAATTCGAGCGGAGCTGCTTACAAGCGGAATAACCCTGCAACCTCCACCGTCGATGAATCCTCTCGTGTCTATTACAAAGGTCGGTGGTACCAATGCATTGCCGATCACACTTCTGCTGTCTCAAACTCACCTCTGCTGGATACTTCCAAATGGCAGGAATATGTCGCCGACGACATCATCACAAGAGGAGACTGGCGATGAGCCCCAAACGCTCCATATCCCGCGCCCATGCCGGCTTCACGCTCATGGAACTCCTGGTCGCCATCGGCATCATGATCTTGATCATGGGCATCACCATGCCGTTCATCGGCGCCATCGGCCGCGGCACAGGCATGGCAAACACCTCCAATGAAATCTCAGCCTCCCTCGTCGCCGCCCGCGCCGTCGCCATGAAGGAAGGCAAAGACGCTGCCATCATCTTCCAGGGGTCCGGCGTCAACAACGATGGCGCCGTCAAATGCACGATCGTCCTGCGCAATAGCGGTACCCCTAATGATGGTTTTGCCCCATACGAAAAAAGGGACGGTACTAAGCTCCCAGCCTTCTGTCGTGTCGCCGGTCTTGTGGCATTCAAATACTCCGGCCCTAATCCCAATCTCCCAGAATGGGCTCGTCCAGGATCTGTTGATCCTGCTCCTACGGCTAAATGGATCGGTGTATGTTTCGGCGCAGATGGACGGGTCAAAAACCTCGATAGCACTCTGACCGGTACCCTTCTTGCCGCTTTTTACGACGAAGATAGCAGCGGTGGTACAAAAGGTGGGACGGAACAACTCATCACTTTCGTCCCAGTTCTCGCCACGTATGACGCACGCACTCTGACCGGTGCCGACAGCGAAACTTCTGTTTCTGGCCTTCGCGATTTCATCAATGCCGATCTCGCCGACCTCACCGCCGCCGGTGCCAAGCGTGTCCGCGTCCTCTACTTCGACAGCTACACCGGCCAAGTCTTGAGATAACCCACCCAAACGCCTCGGCATGCCCGCACAAACGTTGGACAAAACACCATGACACAGCTCAACCAGCCCACCCATCCAACCCCACGACGCGCCCCCGCCTTCGCGCGCTCGCGCCAGCGCGCCTTCACCATCGTTGAAGTCCTTGTCGCCATGGGCATCCTCGCCATCGGCATCTCCAGCGTATTCACTCTCCTCCCCGTCGCCGCCATCATCCAGAAGCAGGCCATTGACGCCGCGCAAGGCCCAGAATTCGGCAACAGCGTCCTTTCGCTCCTCAAACAGACCATGTCAAGCAACGACCCCGCCTTCGGCACCGACCCTTCCACCCCTGTGCTGCTGTTCAGCCCCCTGGAAAACAGCTACACCAGCGCATCACTCCGTTACTCCCTCAACAACAATCTGTCTCAACTCTACAACTACCAACTTGTATATCGCCGTCCAGACGCAAATGGCCCCGTCGAACTCGCCATTCTCGTCTACAGGCGCCTTCCCGAGGAAGAACAAAACGCCTCCGGCGTAGCGTTGAAAACCATCACCTCATCCTACAACCCCGGTACACCTGACACCGTCTATGGAACCAATGAGCTTACACCAGCAAATCGTGGATTGATGAAGACTGCCGCCATCACAACCGCCCAGGCCATTCCCGGAAACCTCCTGCTCATCGGCAATCCCACAGGCACCTCCAGCGGAAGCTACTGCATCGCCAGATATGTCGGCACAGACACCACCGTCACCAACTACGGCTACCGCATCGCGCCCATGCCTGCTTATTCTTCCGCGCACGTCATTGGTCTCACCAAAAGCCCCACCACTACGCTTGGCACCCTCACCTGTGTCGCCATCGTCACCGGGGTGATCCAATGAACACCACCCGTCACTCCTCCGCTTCTAAAAGCCGCACTCACGCTCACGCAACGGAGCCACGCATGCCCGGCATGATCGATCCTTCTCTCACCGCACGCAACACACGCCGCCGCCTCCGCTCCGCCGGCTTCACCATCGTTGAAGTCGTTGTCGCCATGGGCGTCGTCCTCATTCTCCTTTACATCATCTCCCTGCTCTTTTCCCAGGTCTCCAAGGCCTCGGACATGATCCTCGTCAACTATGCCGTCTCCAGCTATAACAACGCCATCGGCGCGCAGCTCCGCGACGACATCCGCAAGATCAACAAAGACGGCTTCATGGTCATCCGCAACCATGCCGTCCAGGACCCCGGCACCATCACGGCGGGCGCCCCTACTCCGGCCTGGACCAACCTCGATCAGATTCTCTTTTTCACCTCCGGCGAAGTTAACAGCCAGATGTATGGCCTCCAGTGGGTCCAGCCCGATGGTACCGTCGCAGGCGTCTCCGCCACCGGCGAAAGCGACACCGGCCTGCGCCGTTCCTTCTCCGCCACTGATGCCCGGATCTGGTACGGCCATGTCAACCCCACCCCTACCATGACCTACAGCGTCAGTGATCCCCTGGGCAGCTTCGGCACCACAAACTCACGCCTCTGGTCCCTGGGTCGCCAGCAGCTTCTCATGGCCGGTAAGTTTGTCTCCATCAATGGTGCCACCCAGGCCCCAGCGGATAACATCTGGTTCAACAACTTCACCGCACCCTCTGCCACCGTCACCTCCCAGTTCTTTGGCGGCGCCAGCAGAATCTTCAACCCATTCGCCGATGGCCGCACAGACCTGATCGCCGATCCCACCACCGCCACCCTTGACGCAGTCCGCTCCGCCATCCTCAACGGCGATATCGACCCCTCCACCGCCGGAGCCCAGGCGCCAAACTTCGACAACGGTGTCGCCCCCTGGACCCAGCCCTGGTACGGCGGCGGCCCCACCTGGTCCGGACTCGATCAATACCAGCGCATGGAAGGCGCATGCTTCCGGCCCTATGGCCAGCGCAAGCTCCCTGTCAGCAGCACCCTCTCAGCCGACTTCCTCCAGACCCAGCTCATCATCGCCCCCTACTGCTCCAACTTCCAGGTTGAGTTCGCCGGTGACTTCACAAATCCCACCACGGGCGCTTACGTCCCCGGCGCACCCCTTACTTCCACCCTTTCTACCTCTCGCGACGGCGCCATTGATGTCCTGAAAACCATCGCTCCCGGGGCTACCGGTGGACCCAATGGCAATACAAGCCTCACCAGCGTTGCCGCCCCGTACGAACCGGCTCCTTACTCCATCTACTGGTACGGCGGCTATGACTCCGTCTCCGGCAACCGAAAAGTCGTCCTCCCCACTGTCGGCGCGTCCAACTACGGCAGCGGCACCGGCACCCGCGCCTTAAACACACGCCTCGCCGCCATCAACACCCCCCTCACGGCACCACTCACCGGCACCATCACTAATAACCTCTACACCGCCGTCTTCGGCTACGACAAATCCGTCACTCCCTGGCCCCGCCTCCTGCGCATCACCGTCAATCTCCAGGACGACAAAGGCCGCCTCCGCGAAAACTATCTCAATACCAAAACCGCCCCCGGCTCCGTCGACGGCAAGCAGTTCCAGTTCATCATTGAAGTCCCCCAGTAATCAATCCCCAGCCATCCCTCACCGCGCTTCCGCCCGCGTACGCTCAATAAACCAATCGGATTTCCCGCAAGGGCATCCCCGACCGCCAGGAGACAACGTCATGACCGTCACCCACAGCCAAATCCCCGCCCGCTTAAAACGCCAGCGCGGCGTCGCCACCATCCTCGTCATCTCCTCCCTCCTGGTCCTCACACTCATCGGCTTTGCCCTCATCACCATCGTCCAGTTCCAGAAAATGAGCGCCACCGCCGCCGGTAGCGCACAATCTCGCTCCAACAATATCGATCTAGTCACAAAGTCCATCACCGATAAGCTTCAACAGGATCTCGCGCAAACCTATAGTATCCTTAAAAACACTGGCGTGAAAGTCGATCTGAGCACTGAGAAAGAGATCGTTCCAAACACCTACAGCGCCAATGAAATGACTTATCCCGGTGCAGCGCATAAATGGCTCTCTTCGCTTGTTCCTTACGATTCCAATCTCACAACTGACGCGGATGGCGATGGCGATCCCACCAATGACTTTGAATCCTGGCGTCAGATTTCCTTTTTAGGCACCACACCCTCAACAGAATTTATCGATATTTCCACGGGTCTTCTTTACACCGTCCCCGCTGTTCCCACACAGTGGGATCTGCCCTATAAAACCACGGCGGCCCTCTCTGCTGCCGAAGCCCTTCAGATGGTTGATACGGATGGTGATGGCGTTGTTGATTCCCGTTACATGCTCCTTAAGACCCCTCAATCGGATGATCTCCTCTGGGCATACGCCGTCCGTATTGTCGATAACTCCGGCATGCTTAATCTCAACACCATCGCCAACTCATACGGCGCATCCTCAGCCTTGGATGTTCCTACTGGCCAAACCCCCTCGGATATCTGCCTTTATTACCCCATGTCCGCTGCTGATGGCGTCGTCGGCACATGGGGCGCGGGATATGCCTTTACCCCCACCAATTTCCTTCCCACCACCACTCAGGGAGCCACCAATTGGCTCGCCTTCTACAATGCTAAAGGTGTTGCAGCAGTTCCCAATACCCCAGCCACGCGTTTGACTTATTGGCAGAATTTCGCGGGAAAGCAAAATCAGGCATTCCACATCTATCCTAATTCCGGCACGCTTGCCGGGGCCACGCCGGTTGGCTTCGCCGATGAGGTCGAACTCCGCCTTAAAGCTGGCACAAACCTGAGCGCTCGCAGTTTCCTGGAAAACACGCTTGATAATTCCGGCGTCACCTCTCCTTCTAAAAACGACTCCGGGATGTTTCGCAGTACATTCCCCGAAACCAATACAATCGTCCCCACCACGGCTCAACTTCTTCTCCGCAACCGCCTTGATGCCCGTCGCCTCTTCACCGCCTTCAACGGCACCCATGCCGTCAGCGTTCCCGCCACTCTCCTCTCTGAATACGGCGGTTCAGTCCCCACCAGTCGCGAGCCCATGCCCGCGTGGCTCAGCGAAATCAATTCCAACATCACGGTTCCAGCCAACCCAGCTGGCATAATCACCGGCGTTCCATGGTTCAAGCTCAACCCCAACAACGATTCCCCCAACCGCCTGGCTTATCTCTTTGAAAATTTGCTCACGCAAAATACTTACTTGTACGCACGCTACAGCGTCACTGGCACATCCACTGATTACCCCGCAGCAGTCGATACGGCCAATATGCTTGCTGCCAACCTCGCCCGCTACCGCCTTACCAATGCGGGTATCTCTTACAATGTAGGCGACAGCCAAACCTACGACCCTACGCAGGCGCAGGTCGTCTCTTCCGGCGGTATCACTTATTACGGATTGGCTCCCCAACCCTTCTTCACCGCCATTGCCTATGGCGAAGTCTACAAAGAACCTGGGGACGATGGAAAACTCAACAGCGCCAGCGATATTCCCAGCGCCACAACCGCGCCCGTCAAAAAATTAATCGCAGTGGAGTTGCGCAACCCCTGGCCGGTTCCCATTGACCTCAGCCAGTTCGCCCTCAAATATAATGGCGCAACCATCAATCTCGTAGGCTCCACGCGCTATCTGCCGCCCGGAGACTTCGTTGTTGTCGCAAGCGATGACCCTCAATGGCTCAGCGGCTTCACCACAACCGTTCCTTCTGCCCACCGCATTGCCCTCTCAATGACCGGCAGCTATCTCACTGCTTTCCCCCCCACTTCAGCCCTTGGTAATGGCGTCTTCGAACTCGTCAATACCGCCGCCCCCACCGTGGTGATTGATCGCTTTCAAAAAGACAGCCCGGCTTCTACCACTTGGATGCGTCCCAACTTCATCGTTCCCGGCGCATACCCTTTCGATCTTCCCACCGGCGGAATCTACAACTACTTTATGAGCTGCGCCACCCTCCAACGCTGGTGGGATTACGATGCGGCTAATCTGCCCACATCCTCAAATACCGCTGGCAATGGCTATGCCCAAAGTTATATGCTGGAAAACCCCGCCGGAAACAGCACGGCACGACATCTTGCCTCAAACACCTATGGTGAATGGCGCCTAGCCAACGCCGCGACATTAGGCGCCTATACTCTCGATGGCGACGTCACGAGTATTTTCACTGCCAATCTGGGAAACATTGATCCTAACGATATCAACCAGCCCGTTGAAAAAGTCGGTGCAGCGCCGGCCACTCCAGGATTTACCTGGCCCGCATGGCAGATTTCATACCCCTACTTCTACTCCGGCACTGCGGGGGCCTCAACCGTCGGCTCCGCACTTGTCACCGTTGGCGAAGTCCTCAATATCACCACCGTCAGCCATACTGCGACGGATCCCTTTAGTGTTAATCTTTTCAACCGCTACAACAATTACACAAACCCGTCCCTCGGCAACCAGCCTCCCATTCTTAATTATGGGCAATTCCAAAACGGGAAATTCTATGATGGTGCAGCCTATACCCTTCAGCAATATCGAGTCGCTGCGCCATTCATTCCTCTCGCACTCACCATTCCCGCAGCTCTCGATATTGTTACCAGCAATACAAACCAGCCTTTCATTGCAGGCCGTCTCAATGTAAACACCGCATCCAACGAAGCCTTGGAAGCACTTCCTTACCTGTATAAAAACACTCCCAGCACCGGCCTTGGGCTACCCACCCCGTACCTCGGCTCCCGCGGCATTACCGCTTACCGTGATCTTGCCACCCTTGCTTCCAATACTCCCGCAGGCCCAAATTATTCCAGCCGCGCAACCGCCATCTCGATGCCCAACATCAGGCCCGAAACTGGCTTGGCCCTTCCCAGCGAACTGCTGCTCGTTCGTTCGTCCACCGCAACCGACCTTAACTACACGCTCAACGCACCCGCGCTTGATCTCACTTCCACCCCCGCCGGTGCAACGGAGTCCTATCTCGACCAAGTCATAAACGACACTGAGGAAGATTCGCTCCTTTACACAAAACTAAGCAACGTCGTCACCACACGCAGTGACGTTTTCACCGCTTATGTTGTTCTCAAAGGTCAAAAATACGACAAGACCAGCGCTTCCTATAAAAATCTCACCACCATTCGCTACGTCATGACGCTTCTCCGCGGCACCGTACTTGCCTCGGGTATTGATGGCAATTTCACGGCTGGCGCTGATGCCAACGGCATCTACACATTTACCTTTCTTTCTGCCGCTATGCCGGCAGGTTATGACGCAGGATGGCTCAACGGCAAAGATATTCTCCTTCGCAGGCGCTCTGATCCCTTAACGGCCAACAGCCCCACCTACACACTTGCGGGCAAGATCAATTCCATTTCAAACGGTGGGACTATCACAGCAAAGCTCACCATTGCTGATGGTGCGTACAAAACCCTTGTTACCACATTCCCCTCACCTGATTGGGAATTCCAAATTGTCGACAACCCCAAGGTCCTCAGCTTCACCCAGGCACGGCAATAACGACACCCGCGGGAAAACCAACCCCAAATTCCAAACCCATGCCCACCTCGCGTGAGCATGGGTTTTTTAATGGCCCTATCCACACGGTTAGACTCATGGCAAATTGGGTCTTTTGTTTTTGACCTCTTGCCATATCATGTTTGTTATCGCGTTTTGACGCCTTTCCTCTCTCAGACAGGACCCTCACCATGCGGAGTCGACGCCCATTTCTCGCCAACATGATCTGCCTGGCGCTGCTTATCGCACCCTCCATTGCTTTCGCCCAGTCCGCCCCCCCGACCACACCTTCACCAGAAGCACCCCCCGCCATCGCCACCAAACCTCCCATCTCAGATGAGCAGCTTCAGCAGGTCGTCGCGCCTATCGCTCTTTACCCAGACACTCTGGTCTCGCAGATCCTCATGGCCGCCACTTACCCTGTGGAAATCGTCGAGGCGGATCGCTGGGTCCAGGCCAATAAGGATTTAAAGGACGACGCCCTTGCCCTTGCGCTCGAAAATCAAACCTGGGACCCGAGCGTCAAATCGCTGGTCAACTTCCCCAGCGTCCTCTCGATGCTCAGCGCCAACCTCTCCTCCACATCCCTCTTGGGAGACGCCTTCCTGGCCGATCAGAAGCGCGTCATGGACACCGTCCAGAAACTTCGCGCCAAGGCCAAAGACGCAGGCAACCTCAGTTCCAACACCCAGCAAATCGTCAGCACCGCCGCAGCAGTCTCCAGCCCGGACGGCACCACCTCCCCCGCCATCACCATCGCGCCGGCCGACCCCGAACAAATCTACGTCCCCACCTACGACCCCAATGTCGTCTATGGCTACTGGCCTTACGTCAACTACATGCCCTACTACTACAACCCCGGCTACGCCTACACAGTCGGCTTCCGCCGCGGCGTCGCCTGGGGTTACGCCTGGGGCAACTGCGACTGGAATCACGACCATCCCCATGTAAACGTCAACATCAACCAGAACATCAACAATTACTCCATTGACCGCACCCAGTACAACAACTTTTACGCCAACAATGCCAATTTCAAAAACGGCCAGGGCGCCTGGCAGCACAACCCGGATCATCGCGACGGCGTCGCCTACCGCGACCAATCCACCAGCGCCCGCTACGCCAACATAAGCGCCAACAATGCCGCGGCCCGCACCCGCGAAGGCTACCGCGGCCACGACACGGCTCAGCCCAACCAGCGCCAGTACAGCAGCGAAGCCCAGCGCCAGGCCGTCAACCAAAACCAGGAACAGGAAGCACGTCAGCGCGAAGCCCGCGCACAGGCATACCGCGCCAGCCAGGCTCGCCAGACCGCCATCAATGATGGCAACCGTGGCCAGGCCGCCCGCGAAGCCCGCGAACGCGGCTACGCAAGCCGCGGCTATTCCCGCCCCCAACAGCACGCCCAGCCCCAGCGCGGCGGCGGCGGACGCCACCGCTAGATCGCATTCACTCCTTCCCCCTCAGGGCCGGATGAAAGTGTTCCCCGCGCAATAACCGCATCGCTTTTGTGTCCCGGCCCCATTCTTTTCAATCAATAGACCCTATCAAAGAACAATCCACATGCCACTCAAACACATTGCCTCCATTGCCGTTCTCCTCGCCGCCACCCTCCTCACCGGCTGCTCCACCGGGCCCTCTGAAACCTTCGACACCCCTCAGAGTGCCGCGGACACCCTCGTCTCCGCCCTTCGCGCCAACGACGAAAGCCGCCTCAAAAAGATCCTCGGCTCCGATTACCAGGACCTTATGTATTCCGGCGATCAAGTCGCCGACCAGGAATCCGTCAACCGCTTCGTCACCCAATACGACCAGAAGCACGCCATCGTCTCATCTGATGATGTTTCAACCTTCCCCACCCAGGGCATCAAAGCGTCGTCCGACACCATCGAGGCCCCCGCGACGGACTCCGTCACAATCACCGTCGGTGACGACTCCTGGCCCATGGCCATCCCCATCGTCCTGAACGCCAAAACCAATAAATGGGCCTTTGACACCGAGGCTGGTCGGGACGAGCTTCTCTCACGCCGCATTGGCCACAACGAGCTGGCCACCATTCAGACCTGCCTGGCCATCGTTGACGCCCAGCGTGAGTATGCCGCTCTTGATCCCCAGAAATCCGGCAAACCAAACTACGCTTCACGGCTGGTCAGCACCCAAGGCAAGAAAGACGGCCTTTATTGGCCCACCCAACCCGGCAACAAAACAAGCCCGCTGGGCCCGCTTTTGGCCAAAGCCTCTGCCGAAGGCTACACCCTGTCCGACGGCACCGCACCCTACTACGGCTACCAGTATCACATGCTCAAATCCCAGGCCATCCCCGGTCACCCCGACCGCGCCACCATCAACTTCTCCCAGCCCGGCAATTACATCCTCGGCTTTGGAGTCGTCGCCTATCCCGCCAAATACGGCAACTCGGGCATCATGACCTTCATCGTCAACCAGCGCGGCATCGTCTACCAGAAAGACCTCGGGCCCAACACCGCGAAAATCGCCTCCGACATGACCAACTTCAACCCCGCCGATGGCTGGGAAAAAGTCGACCAGTCCCCCAAATGATGCCCTGGGTGCAAAATAAGCTCTCATCAACTTCCTACACGATTTAATCAAAAACAACCTTGGTTAATTCATGCCTTGAGGTTACATTGTCTGTGCTCCTGCATGCCACGCGGCAAAACAGGATGACCTGTCATTTCCTTCCATCGCATCAGGATCTCCTCAACCTCTACTGCCGGAGCATGCCCATGCGCCATTCTCCTTCCAGGGCTTTTTCACTTGTCGAGATCCTCATTGTCATCGCCGTGGTCGCGGTACTCTTGAGCCTGCTGCTCCCCTCTATCTCAATGGCTCGCGAACTCGCCCGCCGCACCCGTTGCCAGGCAAATCTTCGCACGCTCATCATCTCTTCCATCGCCATGTCCAACGACAACAAGGGTGTCGTCCCCTACGGCGCTTACGGAACCGGCTCTCAATGCTCTTTCTATGGGCCCACCCGCAAAGACCTCTATGATGACTACGGTGCCTCCAACCCTCTTCTCTGGTGGTGCCCCTCCGGCATCTACCGCGACGAACCCGATAAATGGCTCTATTACAAGCTCCCCAAGTGGTACATGGATGAAACATTCAACCCCTCTGGATTGAGTTGGAGCAACCTTTCGGTTCAAAACAACAACCGCGATCGCACCGGCTATGCCTATTTCGTCGGTCCCGGTCGCGGACATGCCAGCAATGCAACCCCCTATTACGACATGCCCTACCTGAACAAATTTCGCCTTAGCCCCTCCCCTTCCACCCGCATCGTCTGGGCCGATCCTCTCAAAGCTCCAGGACTGGGCAATGGCGGCGGCGGCGTCTGGACTGTCCCATCAAACACCCACGATACCAAGTGGAATTATCAGCCCCTCGGCTCCAACAACGCCATGGTCGACGGACACGTCGAGTGGCGTAAGTACATCTTCGGCGTCACCACCAACTGGTGGGGTGCGTCCGAAGGCGCGGCACAGTATTACATCTATCGCTGAAACCCAGCACACATCTCATTCAGTCCGATTAAGCCAAAACATCAAACCATCACTGTCGTCTGTGCCGCCTGTTGCCTGCATGGCCAGAGTCTGTAGCCGTGCCTTGGTATGGTAAACCACGCTCCCATCAGACATCAGGGAATTCCAACCTACATTATGGTTCACCCGCGCAGTCGGATTCGTCCCTCCCGGGGGCGCGGAAATCTCCGTCCCATACCACATTCCAATAGGTGCCTGACTCGAATAGGAGACATTATCGGTACGGAAATTACGCTGATCCATCTTCATCCCCTCCGAAAAACTTCTTCCGTATTCTGTGTTCTGGCCCAGCGGAGTCTCGCCCAGCAAGAGCACGCGTGATGGCATCTTGATTGCAGAATCCTTAACCATCCTAATAGTGATCGGATCACTCGGCTGCGCGGCCCCCGTCCAAGGATAAGCGGGCCCCATTCCATACGTCGCAGGCGTGCTCACCCGCGAAGTCCCCACCGCAAGCACGGGCCATGGATTCGCCGGGCAAATCAGTTGCTTGGGCGTGTCGGTAAGCCGATAACTGCCCAGATACTCACTGATTTTAAAAGACCATGCACGCTCGTCCGCACTGGTATTGGTCCAATCACTGCTGCGATAAGGACACGCATATGGGTAATACTGCTTGTTATTCACCGCGTAATTCGCAAACGCAATCCCGATCTGCCGCTCCCGGCTCTTGCAAACGACATTTTGCGCAGACTTTCTCGCCTCATTCAATGAAGGCAAAAGCACTGCGATAAGCACCCCTGTGATCGCAATCACCACCAACAATTCAACAAGCGTAAAACCCCCGCGTCGTGGCTTTGGGTCTGACATGGCAATTCTCTCATCAAAATTAAGATCTGAAACCATAAAAACGCTTAACAATTATATGTCATAACATGTCCAATTCCACAGCAAAAATCAAAAAAACAATGCTTCAAACAAAAAACAAGAGCCGTACCTAAAAGGCACTTCACTGCACACGCACGCATATCCCGCGCGCCACACCTCACCAAACCGCTGCTCACCTTATTCGTACGACTCAGACTTCTTCTCTTCCGCATCGCCGCCCGAAGTCACAGGCACATAATTCTCCGGCACCGGTGTCCCGTCAATCTTCTTCACCACCACCCGCGGGTTCGCCGCCTCGTGGTTAGCCAGTTTGATCTCCAGTTCCTTCTGCTTCTCCGGAGTCAGCGTCGACCACCCCAGCCGCCCCTTGCACTTGGGATACGTCGAGCAGCTCAACCACGGCCCACGCTTGCTTGAACGCATTGCCAATGCCGCACCGCACTTGGCGCAAGGCACATCCACGATCAGCGGCGGCACCTTGGGCGCAACCACCGTCCCCTTCTTGCGGTCCAGATTCACCACGCCCTTGCAGGTCGGGTAATTCGGGCACGAAAGGAACGGCCCAAACCGCCCGGAGCGCTTGTTCATCGCCGTCCCGCAAATCGGGCAGGCAATGTCCGAAGCCTCTGCCACCACCGGGTTTCCCTCCGAATTGATCGGAGCCGCGTAATCACACGCCGGGTAGGTCGCACAAGATAGAAAACGCCCGTTCTTACCAAACCGATATACCGTACCCGCCCCACACTTGGGGCACTTATGCGGCGCAGGCTCCATCACGGCCTTCGCATGCGTCATCGTCGTCTGCGCCGACTCTAACGCCAGCTTGAACGGCCCATAGAACTCGTGGAGCATCTCCACCCAGTCCTTGTGCTCTTCCTCAACCTGGTCGAGTTCCTTCTCCATCTTCCGCGTGTAGCCCACGTCCAGAAGCTGCGGGAATCCCTCCACCAGCTTGTCGGTTACAACCTTGCCCAGATCCGTCGCACGCAAACGCCGGTCACGTGGCGCAACCGCCTCGACGTACTTCCGATCCTGGATCGTCTGAATAATCGCCGCGTAAGTGCTGGGGCGGCCGATGCCTTCCTCCTCCAGCTTCTTCTGCAGCGATGCTTCCGTGTAACGCGGTGGAGGGCTCGTAAACCCTTGCAGCGGCTCCACATCCAGCGGCGCCACCTGTTGCCCCTCGGCCAGTTCAGGCAGCAGCGGCTCCTCGCCCCCGCCCGGCACACCCGTCACCTTGTAAAACCCGTCAAACACCAGCGTCCGCCCATTGGCCTTAAACGACGCCCGCACACCCTGCGGCTCAATAATCACCTGCGTCGAATCCCATTGCGCGCTGGTCATCTGGCAAGAAACAAAACGCTCCCAGATAATCCTGTAAAGCTTGAATTGTTCATCACTTAAAGCGCCACGAACCGAATCCGGCGTAATCGTTACATCCGTCGGTCGGATTGCTTCATGCGCCTCCTGCGCCGCCTTGTTGCTCGAAGAGAAAAAGTTCGGTTTTTCAGGCAAGTATGTCGCGCCAAACCGCTGGCTGATATACCCCCGCACCATGTTCAACGCTTCACCTGAAATATGCGTCGAGTCTGTACGCATATAAGTGATCAAACCCGTCGCACCACGATCACCCTTAAGATCAATACCTTCATAAAGCTGCTGTGCTATACGCATCGTCCGCTGAAGCGGAAAACCCATCCGGTTCGACGCAGCTTGCTGAAGCGTACTCGTGATAAACGGCGCGTAAGGCCTGCTCTGCACACGCTTGGTCTGGATCGACTTGATCGCATAACGCGGCGCTCCCGCCAGCACGCCGTTCAATACCACCTTGTTCTTGGCTGGCCCCTTGGCCTTCTCATCCACCGTCTCAACAGCATCAATCAGCTTAAAGCCCAGCTTCTGAACAATGGCCAGCGTCTGGTCCTTGCTCACCAGCGCAATCGCCTTGCCGTCGATCTCCGAAAGCTCCGCCTTAAAAGCCTTGTGCTCATTCAGCCATGCGGTCTTTTCCTTCACTGACCGCGGTTGCGCCGCATCCACAGAATCCGTCCCATCCTCAGTATCGCTCTGTGAATCTTGAGCTTCCCCAGCAGACTTGCCGGTCTTCAGATAAGCCGTCCAAGCCTTCGCCAAGTCCCCTGCCTTGACCAGGTCTGGAGTGAAATAGCCGTTCACCTTCCAAAACTCTTCGGGAATGAACTTCTCAATCTCACGCTCGCGTTCCACAACCACGCGTACGCCCACCGACTGCACGCGTCCGGCGCTCAAGCCCCCCGCCACTTTCTTCCACAACAGCGGCGATACCTGATAACCCACGATCCGGTCCAGGATACGCCGCGCCTGCTGCGCGTTCACTTTGTTTTCATCAATCGGCCGCGGGTGCTGAAAAGCGTTCTGGATTTCCGCCTTCGTGATCGCGTTGAACACCACGCGCTTGGCATGGCTCGGCTCCACTTCCAGCGCATGGGCCAGATGCCACGCGATCGCTTCCCCCTCGCGATCCAAGTCGGTTGCAAACCACACTTCAGAAGCAGACTTGGCCGCGCGCTTGAGTTCCGTAATGGTCTTTTTCTTGTCCGGCATGATCTCATAGGCCGGCTTGAAGTCATGCTCCAGGTCCACGCCCGGCACCAACTGCTTGACACCCTTAGGCGCACGAGCCGGAAGATCCCGGACATGGCCCACCGAAGCCATCACGACATAATCCCGACCGAGGTACTTATTGATCGTCTTGGCCTTCGTCGGGCTCTCCACGATCACAAGGTTCTTGCCGCCGGGCGTGCTCACAAACCCTTCGCTTTTGGGCACACGAGGGGCCGATTTAGTCGCCGGGGCTTCGCCCACAGGGGCTTTTTTGGTGGATTTTGTCGTTCTTTTGGCCATAAAAACCCTTACCCAGCCTAGCCGGGCGTTGTGGCATCATTCTAGGCGGACGCCTTGCGACTTCTACCCCACCAGCGACGTGGCCGGTTTGGAAAAGGGGAGTCAATCAATCAACATACCGCCTTATTGTCAAGTCTGCTC
>CAZGOM010000098.1:0-20518 GCA_964527265.1 uncultured Phycisphaeraceae bacterium
TTTTTGGCTTCGTCTTCGCTGATGGAGAGGGATTTGTCTTTTTCGGCGGCGTCGAGGTGTTTGTTGGCGTCGCGGCGGGCGTTGCGGATGCTGACGCGGGTGGCTTCGGCCATCTGCTTGAGGGTGCCGACGAGCTGAGTACGGCGTTCACCGGAGAGGGAGGGGATGTTGACGCGGATCTGCTTGCCTTCGGACATGGGATTTAGGCCCAGGCCGGCGCTCTGGATGGCCTTGGTGATGGCCTGGACGGAGGAGGCGTCGAAGGGGCGGATGAGGATCTGCGTGGCTTCGGGTGTGGAGAGGAGGGCGAGGGATTTGAGGTCCGTCATGGAGCCGTAATAGTCGACTTTGATGTATTCGACGAGGCCGGTGGAGGCGCGGCCGGTGCGCAGGCCACGGGTTTCGTTTTTGAAGTAGTCGAGGGCTTTTTCCATGGCTTCTTCGCAGGTAAGTTGGATTTCGTCGAGGTCCATGGGGGCTCCTTGAGGAGGGTCTGGGGTCTAGGGTCTGGGGTCTGGTCAGACAAGAAGCATACGGGGGAGGTTGCGGATTGGTTCGAGTGGTTAAGCGTGGACGAGGGTGCCGTGGTCTGCGCCGTTGGCGACGGCGGCGATGTGTCCGGGGACATTCATGTCGAAGACCATGATGGGGATGTTGCGGTCCATGCAGATGGAGAATGCGGCGGTGTCCATGACTTTGAGTTGTTTGGCGATGGCGTCGCGGAAAGTGATGGACTTGAAGCGGACGGCGTCGGGGTATTTTTTGGGATCTTTGTCGTAGATGCCGTCGACTTTGGTGGCTTTGAGGAGGATCTGGGCACCGATTTCGGAGGCGCGGAGGGCGGCGGCGGTGTCGGTGGTGAAGAAGGGATTGCCGGTGCCTGCGACGAAGATGACGATGCGGCCTTTTTCGAGGTGCCGGATGGCGCGGCCGCGGATGAAGTTCTCGGCGACGGAGGTGAGGTTGAGTGCGGAGAGGACGCGGGCGGGAGCGCCGATTTTGTCGAGTGTTTCTTTGAGTGCGAGGCCGTTGATGGCGGTGCCGAGCATGCCCATGTAGTCGGCGGTGGCCTGGTTGATGTTTCCGACTTCGGCGAGTTTTGCGCCGCGGATGATGTTTCCGCCGCCGACGACGACGGCGAGTTGTATGCCGAGCCTGTGTGCGGCGGCGATTTCAGCGGCGATGAGACCGAGTTCTTCGGTGTCGATGCCGAGTTGTCCGGGCTTGGAGAAGGCTTCGCCGGAGATTTTCAAAAGGATGCGTTTGTATTTGTTGGTGGGGACGGGGGTGGGGGCGGTTTTGGTCTGAGTCAAGGTATTTGCTCCGTGTTGCGTCGGGTATTTCACGGGATTGGAGGAGGGGCGTCAAGTCTGCCGCGGCGGGGACGCCGCGGAGTCGCGCGTCCTGTGTCCTGAGTCCTGAGTCTAAGAGGGGAGGGTAAGACATTTTTAGAGTGGAAAATCAGGGGTTTTTGTGGAATTTGGAAGAATTTTTTGAATTCGATGTACGAAAAGGGGTTGAGAACCGCTGTTAATAGTAGAGGGGGAGATTGGGTGAATGCATTGAACGATGGCGAGAAGGACAAGTTGGAGGAGGTGTTGGGCAGGCCTGGGGCTGGGCTGGAGGGTGGGCATTTGAGTTTGGTGGAATTGGAAGGGCTGGCGGCGAGGCGGCGCGGGGGTGAAGAGGTGGAATTGCCGGGGCATTTGGGGGTTTGCCCGGTGTGTCTGGAGCTTTATGAGGTGATGGTGGAGGGGGTGCCGGCGGTTTCGGAGGGGGCGATGGGGCGGTTTGAAGGGATTTATGAAGGCGAAGAGGTGGTTGTGAGGGGGCGGATTGGATGGAGACGGTGGGTTGGGGTGGCTGCGGCTTTGATTGTATGTGCTGGACTGGTTGGGGTTTATGTGCCGATGGGGCGGGGGACTTCGGTGGCGGAGGTGGGTGGACTGGTGCGGGAAGGCGGGGCGGAAGTGGCGGCAGGGGCGGCGATTCCAGTGCGGGAAGTGCTTGTGGCGACTGGGGATACGAAAGCGGGGTTTGCGGATGGGAGCGGGGTGGTGATTCAAAAGGGGACGCGGCTGGCGATTGAGGAATCGAATCTGGGGAGCAAGACGGTGGTGCTTTCGGAAGGGCGTGTGGAGGCGTCGGTGGCGAAGCAGACGTGGGGGCGGCGATTTGAGGTGTCGACGCCGCTGGGGCCGGTGACGGTGGTGGGGACGAAATTTTCAGTGTCATGCGGGAAGGAGAAGGTGGTGGTTTATGGAAATGAAGGGAAGGCGGGGATGGAGAGTGAGATCACAGTGGTGACGGTGCGGGTGACGGAAGGCGTGGTGCGGGTGAGCAATAAGAGCGAAGAGGTGCGTGTGGGTGCGGGAGAGGTGGCGGTGATGCGGGAGCGTGAGCCGCGGATTGAAGTGGGCAGGTAGGGAAGAGGAGTCTCGGGTTCAGAGTCCCGGGTCCCGGGTCGGGGAGGGAGTGGACGAGTGAACAGTGGACGAAGTGAACAAAGTGAAAGTTGAAAAGGAGTGTTTACGATGAAGCGGATTGGTGATGGGTTATTGAAGCGTGGTGTGGGAGCGGCGGCGGTTGCGTCGGTGCTGTTGGCGGCGGCGTTGCCTGTTTTTGGGGCTGAGCCGGAGGAGGCGCAGTTTAATGTGGTGGCGGGGTTGTATAACGCGGGGCAGTGGCAGGCGGCGGTGGCGAAGATAGCCGAGCGTGAGAAGACGGAATTGACGGAGGGGATGCGGGCGAAATATCTGCTGGCGAAGGGGATGGCGTATGAGAAGGGGCAAAAGGGGGATGAGGCGCGGGCGGCGTATGAGGAGCTTTTGAGCAAGTATGCCGGTGCGGCTGAAGCGCAGCAGGCGCGGGTGGCGGTGATTTACCTGGACTACGCGAGGGGGGAGGCGAAAGGGGCCGGGGAGGCGGTGCTGGGGAATATCGGGAAGCTGGATATTGCGAAGCTGAGCGCGGGGGACAAGAAGAATCTGCTTTTGATGAAGGCGGAGGTGTTGTATACCCGTGCTGCTGATGCGGCGAGCAACAAGGCGGCGCTGGATGCGTATGCGGCGGCACTGGCGGCGGGGGCGGATGCAACGGCGATGGCGGCGAAAGTGTTTGATTTGTATTCACGGCTGGGGATGAACGCGGAACTGGTGGCGCACAGCGCCAATGGCGTGACGGGCGTGCAGGCGGAGACAGTGGCGCTGGTGCGAGGGCAGGCGTTTCTGGTGCTGGGGAAATTCCCGGAAGCACAGGCGGAGGCGGGGAAGGTGGGTTCGGGGCATGCGCTTTATGCGAAGGCGAGCTATGTGAAGGCGCAGGCGATGCTCAAGCAGGGGCTGCTTAAGGAAGCGGTGAGCCCGCTGGAGGCGGCGATTGCGGGGATGAAGGATCCGGCCGCTCCGGTGATGGCCCATCTGGCGCTGGTGGAATGTTTGATTGAAGCGGGGCGGGGTGAGGACGCGGCACGTGCGCTGTCGAAGGCGCGGGTGGCGGTGGATGTGGGGCCGGAGGATCAGAAAGCTGCGCTGAAGGGGCAGCTTGCACTGCTGGATGTGAGACTGGCGGCGGCGGGGACGGATCGGCAGAAGGTGATCGATGCGGTGACACGTGCACGGGGAACAGTGGCCAGGGAGCAGCTATCGAAGTTGTTGTATCTGCGTCTGGTGAAGCTGTCGGAGGGGAAGGACCCGTCTGAGGTGCTGGGGACGTTGGGGACGGATATGGCGGTGTTTGAGGCGTCCCCGGAATATGGTGCTGCTGCTGCGGTTTATGCGAGCGCGTTTAAGAAAGCGGGGAAAGCGGAAGAGGGTGTAAAGGTATTGACCGCCTATGTGGCGAAGCAGCCGGAGACGGTGGAGGGATTGAAGGCGCGGGTGTGGCTGGCGTCGGAAGCGCTGGGGAAGAATGATTTCGCGGGAGCGGCGGGGCAGCTTGATGCGGTGATTGCGGCTGCCGGTGCCGCGGAGAAACTGGGGAAGGATGTGTTTGATGAAGCCTTGTTTAACCGGGGTGTGGCGGCGGAGAAGTTGAATGATCAGGCGGGAGCGGTGAAGGCATTTGCGGCGTTGGCGGCTCGCAGCCCGCAGCAGAGCGTGGCGCGGCGGACGGCATTGCAATTGGGGCAGGCGTATGCTGCGCAGAAGGATTACGGGAATGCCGCGGCTGTTTGGAAGAAGGCGCTGGCGGATGGGGTGGAGAATGAGGCGGATGTGCGGGACCGTCTGGCGCGGGTGCTGTTTGCGGCGAAGGATTACGCGGGGGCAGTGGAGCAGGTGGGGCTGGGCGTGAAGGCGGCGGGCGGGGCAGAGAAGGTGTCGAAGGAGAGCCGGGAGGTTTGGGCGCGGTCGCAGTTTGCGCTGAACAAATTTGGGGAGGCGGGCGGGGTGTTTGCGGGTCTGGCGGGGCAGTACAAGGAGATGCCGGGGTATGCGTTTGAGGCAGGGATGGCGTATGAGAAGGCGGGGGATCTGGCGAGCGCGGAGAAGTGGTATGCGGTTGCGGCGGAGGGGAAGGGGAAGCTGAGCGTGGAGTATGCGGGTGTGGTGGATGCGAAGGTGGCAGGGATGAGGCTGACGTCGGGGGCGGGGGATATGGGAGCATCACGGTGGCTGGGTCAGATTGCGGAGGCGAAGGATGGCAAGGGGTTTGAGACGGCGGCGGGTGCCCTGAGGAAGATCGCGGCGGCGGGGAAACTGGATGCGGCGGGGCAGGAGAAGCTGAAGGGCGTGATGGATGGTTTGGCGGTGACGGACGCGAAGAAATATGCCTTGGGGGGGATCATTGTGGAGGCGCGTCTGGGATTGGGACAGGTGAAAGAGGCGGGTGCGCTGGCGGATGCATTGCTTCCTGAGTTTGCGAAGAACGAGAAGGGGCTGGATGCGAAATCTTCAGGGGCAACGGTTGCGCCGGCGGTGTTTTATTTTGCACAGGGAGAGGCGCTGAGGGCGCGTCAGGATTATCCGGCGGCGCTGGCGGCGTATGAGACGGTGCTGGCGGCGTATCCGGTGAACCATTGGCCGGATGCTGCGGCGTGCGGTGCGGGGGAATGCCTGGTGGCGCTGGGGGATAAGTCGGGCGCTGTCGAGAAGTTTAAGGAAGTGGTGAAGAGCGCGGGGACGCAGGGGGCGGGGAAGGTTTGGAGGGAGAGGGCGGAAATGCGATTGAAGGCGATTGGGGGGTGAGTTTGGGTTTTTGGAGGTTGGGTTCTGGGTTCTGTCAGACGAAGAATTTAGTTCGATTGGTTTTGGAGGATTGGTGATGAGATTTCATTCAACGGCGCAACGGGATGTCGGCCTGTTGCGGGGTACCGCCAAGCCGACAGGAACCGTCACTGGCGTTTCGGGCTAACCAGAGGAAGAGCGGAGAGGACACGGGTCTGATTGGAATCTGACCCGTGGTACACAGACAGAAAGTCAAAAGGAAAGCAAGATATGGACTATCTGAAGTTTGCGGTGGATATGTTTTACAAGGGCGGGTTTTTCATGTGGCCGCTGCTGGTGTGCGCGATCGCTTCGATCGTGCTCATTATTGAGCGGGCCCTGTACCTGCGGGAGAACAAGATTGATTGGGACCGGTTCCACTTTGAGCTCAAAGGGGCGCTGAGTGAGAACAACCTGGAAAAGGCGGTGGTGCTGGCCGCCAAGACCAAGGGCCTGATCGGGCGGGTGATGCAGGAGTGCTTTCTGGGCATCAAGGCCGGGCACAAGAACATCGAGGAGATCACCGAGAAGGAAGTGCTCAATGAGATGGGACCGATGGAGAAGTCGCGGGGATGGCTGGCGACGATGATCCAGGTGGCGCCGCTTCTGGGGCTGATCGGGACAGTGCAGGGGATGATCCAGTGCTTCATGCAGATCGAAGCGGCGGGGGCGGCGGACCCGAAGATGCTGGCGGGGGGTATTTACACGGCGCTGATAACGACATTTGCGGGCCTGCTGATTGCGATCCCGGCGTCCCTGGCGCAGGAGCATATTCGCAAGGAGAGCAACAACATTCTGCACCATATGGATTTGTGCCTGCTGGAAGTGCAGGAGTGGGTGGATGGGAAGGTAGAAGGCAGAAGTGAGAAGGTAGAAGTGAAGACGAGGAAAGCGGAAGGGGCCAGAACAGAACACCCTCACCCCAGCCCTCTCCCTGAAGGAGAGGGGGCGGGGAAGAATGAAGAGGTACCGGTGCTGGATCCTTTGCCGACGGTTAAGCGGGCGGCGGGTTCGACTGTGGGGGGTGTGTAATGGCACGGGCGATTAAACGACATGAGATTCCGGATAACCGGGCGATCGATATGACACCGATGATCGATGTGGTGTTTCAGTTGATTCTGTTTTTCATGCTGACATCGAGCATGTCGCAGCCGAACCAGATTGAGTTGGATCTGCCGTCGTCGAGTTCGGGGGTGAAGGCGGATCTGCGGCAACTGATGGTGGTGACGTACCGGCATGTGGATGGGAAGGCGGAGTTGAAATTGAATGGAAAGCCGGTGACCTCGCTAGAGGATCTTGCGGCGATGATGAAGGCGTCGGGGAAAGAGGCGGCGAGTGCGCGGGTGGATGTGAGGATTGACAAGAATGTGCCGTACCAGGAAGTGATTGCGGTGATGGATGTGCTGCGAGGCGCGGGGTTCCCGAAGTTTGCGCTGCTGACGCTTGCGCCACAGGGCGCCCCTGGAGCGGCTGCGAGCGGGGGGAAGGCGCCATGAGTGGAAGCGAAACGGAAACGGGTAAAGGAGAGCCAGACGCGGGCCTTTCTCATGAGGGTGGTGGAACGGGAGCCGACATGCTCACGCAGACGAGAGCATGGCACGCAGAGCAGGGTTCGCGTGTTTTGCATGACCATGGGACGCAGCGGGTGTGGCTGGTGGGGTATGTGGCGGGTGTGGAGGCTTGCCATGTGCTTTCGGAGTCTGCGCGGATCACGGTGGGGTCCGGGGTGGCGTGCGACCTGGTGGTGCTGGACCCTTTGAGCCCGAAGCGTGCGTTTTGTTTGAAGCGAGTGACGGAGCATGCGTGGGAGGAAGGAAGCTCGGGCTGCGCGGACCACTGGGAGGTGGAGGTTTATCGGGGTGGGCGGGTGTATTTGAACGGGTCACTGGTGGGTCGGCGTGGCCGTGTGAAGCCTGGGGATTGCCTGGTGATGGGTTGCCACACATTTTATTTTTACGATGCGATGGCGGAGGGACGGGACTTTAAGGGGACGGTGAAGGTGGGGGATTTATGCCGGGATTTGATGGCGGGTGCTGAGGCGCCGGTGGGGTATCTGCATGGGCTGGCGAGCTGGCGGGACAAGGTGAGGCTCAAGCGTGCGGGGATGACGGGATTGAGTGTGGCGGCGCTGATTCTGCTGGCGCTGATGTTGTTTCCACGGACGGCGGAGATGTTTCACCCGGTGGCACCGATGCGGGAGGTGGTGGTGCTGGCAGACCGGAGTGCGGATTCGACGATGACGGCGCTGGACAAGGTGGAGAGGAAGAGCTTTGAGGCGGCGGAGGAAGAGGTGAAGACGGAGCTTGCGCCGCAGCAGGTGGAGCCGACGCCAGAATTGGAGACGAAGGCGATTGTGCGTGAGGAACCGACGCCGGCGCAGACGGCGATGGTGCCGGGACGGGTGACGGAGGACGCGGGTCCGCTGGCGGCGATGCATACGGAAATGTCGGTGAACCGGGACAATCTGACGGTGGAGCGCGAGAGCACGCGGATGGGGCGGACGGCGTCTGCGGCGCGGCGGGTGGTGGAGGAAGGGGCACCGGCAGGCGAGAACGTGGAACTGGCGAGCCCGAATGCGAGGCTGGACAAGCTGGACATGATTGCAGTGGCTTCAACGCGGTATGCGGAGGAGATGGCGCGGGCTGCGCGGCCGGGTGCGGAGATCGATGCGGCGGCGCAGAGGAAGCAGATTCTGTCGGCATTGCAGCCGACGCCGGTGACTTTGGAGAGCTATCGGGGGACGAAGATTCCGGTGGCGCGCGTGCCTGAGACGATGGGGACGCTGACGGTGGCGAGCGCGAAGGCGGGGTTTGCGGTGGATGGGGAGGTTTCGGAATCTGAAGTGGCGATGAGTTTTAAGACGGGGAAGTTTAAGACGCACGGGCCGGGGAGCCCGCCGGAGGCGGACCCGCCGACGTATTGCTATGTGGGGAAGCAGACGGAGGAAGGGAAGGATTATCTGTATGTGTCGTTTGTGTGCATGGACCCGAATGTGGATGCGCTGGTGTACAAGGGCGGGGGATTGGCGAACGACGATTCGATTGAGATTTTCATTGATTCAGATGGGAATCGAGCGGACTATTACCAGTTGATTGTGAATGCGCGGGGTGCGGTGTACTCGGCGTATTGTCCGAATGCGGAGGAGGGGATCAATGGGAGGGGTACGCCGTGGGCGTCTGGCGTGAAGGTGAAGACGACGGTGAACAAGCAGGCAGGGCGATGGGTGTGCGAGGTATCGATTCCGTATGCGAACATTTCGCCGCTGCCGGCGAAGGGGACGAAGATCCCGGTGAATTTTTGCCGTAACTTCAGGGGTCAGCAGTCGGGGAACCCAGCGCACCTGCAGAACTGGTTTTCGGTGTGGGAGGGTGAGGCGTCGAATTTCCATCATCCGCGGTTGTTTGGGCTTTTGGAGTGGCCGTGAGAGCGGCGGAATTTTCGACTGGGATGAAGAGGATTGAGGATGATCAAGAGGATGGGGAAAGAGGCATTTTTAAATGATTTGAGGTGCGATTTACCTTGTGTATATGAATGTATATTCAATAGAGTGGTGTGTTTGTGGGCGGGGACGATGTTTTAATATCGTTTTAAAATCAATTTTCACAGGCATTTATAAATTTTTATTTGATTTTTGATGGTTGGTCTGATTTTTTCAGGTTTAGGGTTGACATGGTATTGGATGGTGTTAGATTGAAATAAGTTAATCATGATCCTTGTCTTGGTTCGGAATGAGAGTTGGATATAGATGGTTATTGTTCAGGTTATTAATCAAAGATAAATAAAAGGCGTTTCGTGTCTGACATCGGTGTGGTTAGGTTTGAACGCATAATCGGGTCATGTCGAATCCAATTGTGATTATTTTTATTGGTGAGAAGAAGAGAGAGGAGGTTTGTTTCATTTCTTTTGGTTGGCATGTCACAGGCTGACGCAGTCGCATTGACATGATTGGACGGTCGTTTGCCGCGGGTTTTGAGCGTGCGGATGAAAGATATTCCATGTTTTGAATCGGCGGAGGCGGTTTGAAGATCTGACATCGTCGGGATTTTTGCCTGGCGGCGGCGTCAAAACGGCTGTATGTAATTCATGTTGGTTATCTATTGTCTGGAATGAGCATTGTGTGGCTGAAGCAAATGCTTTTCTTTGTTTGGGTTATCTATTTGATTTCTATTTATAGATGGGAGATGAGATGGGAATTATTTTGCATTCATTGCCGCGTCGGGTGTGTGGCGATCAAGGTGGATACAGCTTGATTGAGTTGCTGGTGATGGTGGGGGTCCTGGCGCTTTTGATGGGCATTTTCATGCCGGCGCTTTCGAAGGCGCGAACGACGGCGCAGATGCAGATGAACCAGAACAACATCCGGCAGTTGAATATCGCGTACAACGGGTATTCGGCGGATTTTCAAAATGGCCTGCTGCCGGGGTATCCGTACAGCGGAACGCACTTGCTTGGGGGTGTTGGGGTTGTGGAGGGGACGCGGGTGACGCCGAGCAGCGCGTCGAGCCCGTGGAACTGCATGTGGGGCGGTCAGATGGTGACGGTGACGGCCCAGACGGCGGCGCGGTATCCGGTGCGGTTGAGCGCTTATGCGGGAGACATGAATTCACTGGTTCAAGGGCATCGGTCGGAGACGTTTTCAGCGGCCAACAGCGGGGATAGTGCCAAGGCGGTTGACCTGGCATCAACGCATCCGACGTGGGGCTTGAACTCATTGTATGTGGGAGGGCATGGTGTGAGCGGCAATGGGGCGTTTGTGGATGCGGCCTCATCGGGCGGTGGGTTCAGCAATGCGACGGGGAAAGTGATTGCGGGAGGGAATGCAGTGCTGAGGCTGGAAGATGTGAGGCGGCCGTCGGGGTTGATCACCTTTCTGGACAGCAAGCGCAGGGACGAGGCGATGAATATCCAAGGCACCGGTCCGGGTGTGGGAACGATGCCCGGGCATGACGGGGTGCACCGGGAGGGATCTTTTGTGTGTTATCCGCCGAAGTTTGCGAACGTCAACAGTGGAGGGTTTTTAGCCGCGAGTTTCAGGCTTTGGAAGGAAGGCATAGGGGAGACGCATGAGTCGGCGCAGCCTGATGCGGATATGGATCTCAGGGGGGCCATGCCTTCGCCGTGGTGGGGGGCGGGGGTGGTGACGTCGTATATGGATGGGCATGCGAACACGATGACGATTGAGCAACTCAACGATATGCGGTTGTGGTCGAACCATGCGGAGGGGAAAGACGATGCGGTGGGCGAGGACGGTGACCCGACTATTTGAAGGAATGCGGCGGTTGAGCTCCGGCCCCTGAGATGTGTGACGCATCTCGGGGGTTTTTATTGGTAGGTGTGATTATTGGATTGTATTTATAAAATAAAATAGTATAATTGTTTTAAGATGAGTGTTTATTTTTAATTTTGTAGGAATGGAGAATCGAGATGGGGCAAAGCCGGGGCGAGCGGTGCGGTGTTGATTCAGAGGATAGGGTGTTTAGAGGGAAGGGCCGGATGGCCAGGGGTGTAAGGAATGGTAAGGTTTGGCCTGTGGCGCATGCGGGACCGGACAAAGAGGCGGAACTGCTCAAGCGGCTGCTTGAGGGCGACAGCGGCGCGTGGCGCGAGCTGGTGGTGTCGTATTCGGCGTTGCTGATGGGTGTGTCGGCGCGGGCGTTTCGGGTGTATCGGATGGAGGGGACGGAGCAGGACCATGAGGATGTGGTGGCGGCGGTGTGGGAGAATTTGCTGGAGGAGGACAAGCGGGTGGTGAGGCGGTGTCTGGAGCAGGGGAACCTGACGGCAACGCTTTATGTGCTGACGAAGCATCGGGCGGTGGATTTGATTCGCAAGAAGGGGGTTCTGGCGGCGGAGGAATTGACGGAGGAAATGACGGAAGAAATGGAAGTGATGGCGGAGGAGGGAGATGGTGAAAGGGTGAGCGAGGAGGAAGTGGCGGGCGCGATGGAGAAATTGACTGAGAAGCAACGGACGCTGGTGCGGCTGTTTTACCTGCATCAAAAGAGCTACAAGGAGATCGAGGCGCTGACGGGTGTGGGGCTCAACAGCATCGGGCCGACGATCAAGCGGGCGGTGGAGAGGTTGAGGGAGATATTGGGTGGTTGAAATCAGCTTTGTTGAACGAGCTTGATGTTGCCGGATTCGACGTGGAGCATTTCGGCGAAGCGGCCCCATCCGATGACGGTGGCGTAGAGCTTGGGGATGTCCTGGGTGGGGAGGCGCATGGCGAGCTCTTCTTCGATGATGTCTTCGGGGAGGGAGCCGTTTGCTTCGTTCAAGATGCCGACGATGAAGCGGAAGATGGAGAGGGTGAGGAGGCGGTGGCGGAGGATGGATTGCTTGGTTTCCATGTTTCCGGCGAGGAAATCGTGGCCGAGGGCGGTGAGGCTGACGAGGTTGCGTGGGGTGTCGAGCAAGCCGAGCATTTCACCGGCTTTGATGACGGCGAGGGTGTGGCCGAAGTCGTAGTCGGTGAGCTGGTCGAGTGCGAAGACGTCCATGGTGCCCGAGCGGTCAGCGAGCATTTCCATCATGCCGGTGATCTGGCTGATGTAGACAGGGGGGACGGGTTCGAGGGTGGTGGGGAGTGTGGCCAGCGTGCCGGGGATCTGGGGTGCGGGGGCGGCTTGTTCGGGGAGGTGGACGGAGACGAGGATTTCATGGATTTCCTGGACCATTTTGAGGAAGGCGGGGCTCTGGTATTCGCGGGGGTGGGGGAGGCGGTTCTGGATGATTTTGCGGACGCGGCCGGGGTTTGCGCCGAGGATGACGATGCGGTCGGCGAGGAAGACGGCTTCCTCAATGATGTGGGTGATGATCATGATGCTTTTCAAGCGGCCGGGGAGGGCGGTCTGGCCGCTGCCGGGCTGAGCGGTCCACATGCGGTAGATTTCGCTGCGGAGGCTTTCTGCGGTGAAGACGTCGAGGGCGCTGAAGGGCTCATCCATGCAGAGGAGTTCGGGTGTGCGGCAGAGGGCGCGGGCGATGCCGACGCGTTGTTTCATTCCGCCGGAGAGCTCACGGGGGAGGGCGTGCTCGAAGCCGGCGAGGCCGACGGTGGCGATGGATTGCTCGACGCGCTGCTGGCCGGCGGCGGGGTCGAGGTCGAGGCCGTTTAAGGCGAGTTCGACGTTCTGGTGGACAGTGAGCCAGGGGAAGAGCGCGAAGTTCTGGAAGACCATGGCGATGCCGGGATGGATGCCGGTGAGGGGCTGGCCATGAGCGGTGACGGCGCCGGAGGTGGGTTTGATGAGGCCGACGAGGGCGCGGAGAAGGGTGCTTTTGCCGCAGCCGGAGGGGCCGAGGATGGCGAGTGATTCACCTTCACGGACGGCGAGGCTGATGTTTTCAAGGACGGTGCGGGTGCGTTCGCCGTGATAGGTGACGGTGACGTTGGTGGCTTCGCAGATGGGGGTGGTTGTCATGGGAAGTTAGAAGGTAGAAGGAAAAGGTATGAAGTAAGAGCAGAGAGAAACGGGTTAAGTATTGAGGCTGAAGCGGGATTCGGAGAGGCGCAGGAGGCGATGCCAGACGAGGCGGTTGATAAGGACGACAAAGAGAGCCATGGTGACGATGCCGGCGGTGAGGATGGGGAAGTTTCCTGCGGCGGTGGCTTCGCTGATGGTTTCGCCTAAGCCGAAGGTGGTGCGGGTGTCAGCGCCGACGGTGACGAACTCGGAGACGATTGTTGCGTTCCATGCGCCGCCGGCGGCGGTGAGAAGGCCGGTCATGAGATAGGGGAAGACGCAGGGGATGTAAAGGCGGGTCCAGGTTTGCCAGGGGGTGAGGCGGTTGACGGTGGCGGCTTCCTTGAGGTCTGCGGGGATGGCGCTGGCGCCGGCGATGACGTTGAAGAGGATGTACCACTGGGAGCCTAAGAGCATGAGAGCGACGCAGCCGATGGAGAAGGGGATGTGGAGGGCATCGAGTGCGAGGACGGCGAGGGGGAAGATCATGGGTGCGGGGAAGCTGGCGATGACTTGAACGACGGGCTGGCAGCGGCGGGACCATTTTGCGGATTTGCCGATGAGGATGCCGATGGGGAGGGCCCAGAGGGCGCCGATGCCGACGGCGGCGGTGGTGCGGAGGAAGGAAGCGCCCAGGGCCCAGAAGATGTGGACCCAGTCGTGGCGGTGTTCGCCGTGGTAGACGGGGACCTGGATGAGGAGGGAGATGAGCGACCAGAGGCCCCAGAGGCCCAGGGCGGTGACGGCGAGGATGGCCAGATAGCGGAGGGTCAGGAGGACGGAGGCCAAGAGCGGCCCGGCGCGGGGGGTGGCGAGAGCGGCCTGTGCCTGGCGGGCGGAGGCGAGCTTGCCCAGTGAGAGCGTCCAGCCGTGCGCGGTGCGGAAGATGCGGCTGAGGAAGCCGGCGAAGCGGGAGCGCTGGAACATGGTGAGGACGAAGGAGTCGGCCTGGTCCTGGTCGGGGGTGTCTTCGAGCTTGAAGCGCTGGCTCCAGACGACGATGGGACGCCAGAAGAGGCGGTCGACGGCGATGATCATGAGGAGCATGGCGACGACGCCCATGATCATGGCGGTGTAGTTTTCCTCATGCACGGCCTGGGACATGTAGGAGCCGATGCCGGGGAGGCGGAAGTCCTTGTTGCGGAGTGTGAAGGCTTCGTTGACGGTGAGGAAGAACCATCCGCCGGCCATGGACATCATGGAGTTCCAGACCAGGCCGATCATGGAGGCGGGGAGTTCGAGAAGCTTGAAGGTTTGCCAGCGGGTGAAGGCGTGTACGCGGGCGGCTTCGCGCAGGTGCTGGGGGATGGCCTTCAAGCTGGCGTAGTAACTGAAAGTCATGTTCCAGACCTGGCCGGTGAAGATCATGATGATGCATGCGACTTCAAGGCCGAAGGCGCGGGTGGGGAAGAGGGCGACCATGGCGAGGACGAGACCGGGGAGGAAACCCAGGACGGGGACGGCCTGGAGGATGTCCAAGGCGGGGATCATGACGCGTTCGGCGGGCTTGTTGTGGGCGGCGATGGTGGCATAGACGAGTGTGAAGACCAGGGAGAGTGCGTAGGCGAGAAAGCCGCGTGCAAGGGAGAGGAGGGTGTAATAGGGCAGGGACCAGGGTGAGAGGTCGATATCGAAGTGTTGGACGTATTGCTGGGACATCTGCCGCCCGGCGAGGGTGAGGAGGCCAATGCCGGCGCAGAGAAGGAGGATGACAAAAAGCTCAACACCCAGGCGCTGTGGTCGGGCGAGCATACGACGGACGGTGCTGGTTTGAAAGAGGATCAAGCCCATGGGGCTGCTCCGGAGGGTCGGCCATTTTATCGGGGAGAAGTGAGGGGCTGAGGCGTCATAGCGCCGCATGGGGGAAAGTTGGTTAGAATCGGGATGTCATATGCGAGTTGAGGTCTTTTAGCCAAGGCGCTGTTGAATGAATCCATCTCTACAGCCAGGCGCCAGCCGCCCGAAGGTTCCGTTTGATCCTGATGCGCTTTTGCGTGTACTGGAAGTGACACGGAGGCTGTCCGCGCCTTGCAACCTGGCGGAGATTTTGAACCTGGTGATTGATGCGGGTCGGGAAGTGCTGACGGTGGAGCGCGGGTCGATTTTTCTTTTTGATCCCGTGAGCCAGGAGCTCTTCACGACGGTGGCGACGGGTGCGGCGGAGATCCGGTTTGGGATTGATGCGGGGATCGCGGGGCATTGCGCACGGACGCGTGAGATTACCAATGTGAAGGATTGCTATAACGATGCGCGGTTCAATCCCGAAGTGGACCGGGCGACGGGGTATCGGACGCGGGCGCTGATGGCGCTGCCCTTGATCGGGCTGGAAGATGAGCTTGTGGGGGTGCTGGAACTGCTTAATCCGTCGAAGCCGTTTTTCGATGAGGCGGATGAAGAGCTTGCCAAAGTGCTGGCGAGCCAGGCGGCGGCGGCGATTCAGCGGACGCGGCTGCTGGAAGACCGGTTGGAGAAGATCAAACTCAAGCGCGACCTGGCGCTGGCGCGGCAGATTCAGATGAACGTGCTGCCGAAAGTGCTGCCGACTCTGCCGGGGTATGACCTGGCAGGGTTCAGCGTGCCGGCGGAGGAAACCGGGGGAGACATCTACGACCTGCTGGTGGCGCATCCGGTGCATCACTCCCCGGGCGCGCGGCTTGCATTGATCGACACGACGCCCGACGCCCTGAATCGGCAGTCCAATCCCGAGGGATATCCGGTGATGGTGCTGCTGGCGGATGCCTCGGGCCATGGGATCGGTCCGGCGCTGAGCGTGACGCAGGTGCGGTCGATGGTGCGCATCGGCGCGCAACTGACCGACAATCTGGATGAGCTTTTCCAGATGGTGGATCAGCAGCTTTCCGAAGACCTTCGTGACGGCCGGTTTGTGACGGCGTTTCTGGGCGTGCTGAACCCCAAGACGCATCTGATGGAATACCACTCGGGCGGGCAGGGCCCGCTGCTGCATATCAAGGGGGATGGTTCGGGGCACCAGTGGATCGGGGCGTCGACATTGCCGATGGGGATCAAGAACCTGAGAATGGAAGTGGAGCGTCCGGAACCGCTGGTGATGGATCCGGGTGATCGGCTTGTACTGCTGACGGACGGGTTTTACGAGCATGCCAATCTTGAGGGTGATTTTTTCGGCCAGGCAGGGGTGATGCGGACGTGTCTGGCGCACCCGCATTCCTCGGCACAGGAATTGCTTGACCGGTTGTTTGATGAGGTGATCAAGTTTGGGAACGGAGCGCGGCAGATTGATGATATTTCAGGGGTGATCGTGCAGAGGAAGCGGTGAGGCGGGAGCGTTTGTGATTTATAAATTGCGATTTTGATTTTGATGATTTTTGGGTAATGCACGCATGGGGAGCGGTAGATAGGCTGTGGGCAGCATCGGACAGCGCCTGATGGCGGGAAGAGAACGCAGTGGCTTATGATCAGAACAGAATTGGGCGGGCACCGGTGGATTTTGGGAGGTGACACGTGATCAAATTCATTAAAAAGTTTTTCAAACGGCTCATGATTGTGCTGGCGGTGCTGCTTGTGCTGCTGATTATCGCGATCGGGGTGGCGCTGTACTACCTGGATACGCTGCTGAAGCGGGGGATCGAACGCGGTGGAGCGGCGGCGTTGGGCGTGCCGACGCAGGTGGACGTAGCGCACCTGGGATTGTTGGCGGGGGAACTGAGCTTAAAGAAGCTGGAAATCACCAATCCACAGGGGTACAGCGGGGCGCATTTCATGACGATTGATGATCTGGATGCGGCGGTGACGTTGAAGTCGCTGACCCAGGACACGATCGAGGTGCCTTATCTTCGGTTGACGGATGTGTATGTGTCGTTGGAAAAGAAGGGTGAGAAGGCGAATTACGAGGTGATCCTGGAGAACATCAAGGAGTTTCAGAAGGGGTTCAAATCATCGGACACGCAGAAATCACCGGGGGCCACCGGGGGCGGGAAGGAATCGTCATCAAGCAGCAAAAGGTTTGTCATCAAAGAGATATCGATCAAGAACATTCAGGTCGATGCGCAGGTGAAGCAGATGGGCGGGTTATTGGGGACGGCGACGGTGCGGATCACAATTCCGGAGATCAAGGTGACGAATATCGGGACGGAGGAGGGTAATGCGGTGGCGATTGAGGAGGTGACGGGTGTGGTGACTCAGGCCGTGCTCAAGGCTGTGCTGGAGCAGGGAGCGGGCGTGCTGCCGCCGGAGATTGCCCGAGGGCTGAATGGTGCACTGGGCGGCTTGGGCGGAGTGACGGTGGAAGTGATCGGCACGGTTGGTAAAGGCGTGCTGGATGGGACGGGGAAGGTGATCGAGGGAATCGGCAAGGGGATTGAGGGGATTTTTGAGGGGGATAAGAAGGAGAAGAAGTGAGGATTGGGTTCTGGGTTCTGACAGAAAAGAGGTCTTGCGTTTTATCTTGCATTTTGGGGCGATGATGGGTTTGGTGGAGGATCATGCCGCGCGCATTTTCCGGCCAGAGCCCTAGATGCCAGACTGTGTAACCTGATTCAGGTACTTGAGTTTGGAGAGGGGGCGGAGGCCGGCGAAAAGGCCTAGGGCGAGGCAGGGGAGGACGCAGAGCATCATGCCGAGGATGGGGGAGCCGGCGAGGTTTGAGGCAGAGAGGGAGATGAGTCCCAGAGCTGGGCCGAGTGCGAAGCCGGAGCCGATGAGGCCTTCGTGGCTGCCGCCGGCATCGACGGAGGCATTGGCAACGACCATGGCGTAGTAGAGTGCGCCGTAATAGGCCAGGGCGGAGCCGAGGCTGACGAGGAAGAGGCCGACCATGACGAAGATGAGATGAGTGATCCAGCCAAAGTGTTCGGGAAGGAGGGCGGCGAGGTCGCCGCCGAAGAGGGTCATGAGAAAGCCGATGGGGAGGCTGATGGCGGCGAAGGTGAGCATGCTGGATTTGTTGTGCCAGACGGGAGTCAGGAAGAGGGCCAGGAAGGCGAGAGCGCGGATGAGCTCCACAAAGCTATTCATGGCGGGGGCCCAAGTGAGGCTGAAGCCCAGGTGGTGTTTAATGAGCTGGTTGGTGTCGGTATGGCTGCTTTCAGGGGCCATGCCGAAGATGCTGGGGATGACGGGGGTGAGGAAGAAGATCAGGAGGTAGCTGAGCATCATGGTCCAGCGGCTGGAGATCATGAGTTTTTCATAGCGAAGGAGGAGGATGGGATCAGGGCGTTCAGGGGCGTCGTGGGCCAGGTGGGCTGGTGATGGCTCCAGGCGGAGGGCGCTGAGAAGGCAGATGAGATGGATACAGGCGGCGGCGACAAAGACGCCTGCGCCGGGTGCGATGTGGGTGTTGATCCAGGTGATTTCCGTCAGCGGGCCGAAGAAAAACAAAGCCAGGGGAACAGCGAAGGCCCAGCTCATATTGAAGCGGCCGAGGGTTTTGGAGAGATTCTGCTGGCCGCGGCCGGCGGAGACGTAACTTTCCAGTACTGGCCATTTGAGGCCGGTGACGATCTGGAGGAGCAAGGTGAGGGCGAGGAAGGGAAGCGTGGCGGGGAAGGCCATGAGGCCGATATGACAGAGCATCTGGGCGGCAAAGACGAAGAGGAGGAGGTTTTTTTCGCCGATGGCCTTGCTGACGCGGTGGGAGAGGAGCGCGCCCATGACATAGAAGACGCCGATGCCAAGACCCAGCCAGAGGTTGCTTTTGTCGGAGAACTGAAGGACATCACGGGTGTAGAAGTAGATGCCTTTTTCGATGAGGATGGTGGCGAAACTCTCGGAGGCGGTGATGGCCAGGAGGAGCCAGAGAGGACTGGAGCGGAGAGGGTTTGCGGTCATGGGAATGTCCCCTCGCCCGGGTTACCGGGTGGCCGGGTTGCCGGGTGGGCAGAGAAGACACAGCCTGTCTTCGGGGCGGGTCGTGCCACCTGGATCAAGGCAGCGAAAACATGCTCACGCGGACGAGAGCATGGCACGCAGAGCGGATGCAAGAATGGGCTGATCATCCCTTTTTCATCTGGAGGCCGGCGAGGGCAGTGGGGATGTCGGGGAGGACTTCAAACAGGCGATCAAGGCCGGTCATGAGGAAGACGGCCCAGACTTTGTTGTTGGGGCCTGCGAGGCGGATGCGGGCGTCGTGCTCGGTGGCCAGTTCGCGCAGGCGCAGGAGCTGCGAGAGGTTGGAGCTGTTTAAGCGCGTGACGGAGGAGAAGTCCAGAACCATATCGGGCATGCGGTCATTGGACTGCACATGGTTCTTGATGGTGACAAGGTCCTCAGACAGCAGGGGTTCTTCACCCAACTGGATGACCCAGATCGATTCAGACCAGGCTTGAATTGTCATTCCATCTCTCCCTTGGGTACGGGCCGCCCGGTGTGCGTGGGGCGGAGCGCCGTAAGAGTGTAACGCGGTTTTCAGGCTTCCGGGTTTTGGGCCGGGGGGGTGGGTGGAATGGCGGGTGCGTCAGGTGCGGCGGGGGTTTCACTGCCCGGGGCGGCGGCTTCGGGGGCCGGGGGTGGAACGTCGCGGATGAGGGCGATGCCGGCGACGGTGTCGCCTTCACCGAAGTTGATGACGCGGACGCCCTGGCTGCCGCGGCCGACCTGGCGAACTGTGCCTGCGTTGATGCGGATGAGCTTGCCGCGCGTGGTGATGACCATGATGTCATGCTCAGCCTTGACGCCCAGGACGGCGACGACGTGGCCGTTGCGCTCGGAGGTTTCGATGTCGCGGCGGCCTTTGCCGCCGCGGGACTGGACGCGGAAGGTGCCGCCTTCCTGCTGGACAAGGTATTCGATGGTGGGGGTGCGCTTGCCGTAGCCGTTGACGCACACGGTGAGGAGGTCGTGGTCGTCATCCTCGGCTTTGAGGCGGACCAGACCGACGACTTGATCGCCTTCGGCGAGGTCGATGGCGTTGACGCCGGTGGCGGCCCGGCCCATGGCGCGGACGTCGCCTTCTTCAAAGCGGATGGACATGCCGTTCCTGGTGCCCAGGAGGATGTGGTCGCCGCCGGAGGTCCAGGTGACGCCGATGAGGGAATCGCCTTCACGGAGGTTGATGGCGTTGATGCCCTTGCGGTTGACGTTGCGGAATTCGCGCAGTGAGGTGCGCTTGGCGACGGCGTTGGCGGTGACGAAGAAGATGAAGGCCTCTTCTTTTTCGAAGTCTTCGATGGGCATGTAGCGGCAGACTTTTTCGCCTTCGCGCAGTTCCAGGAGGTTGACGATGTTCCTGCCGCGGCTTGTGCGGGCGGATTCAGGGATTTCGTAAACCTTCATTTTGAAGACGCGACCGGTGTCGGTGAAGCAGAGGAGATCGTCGTGCGTGGAGGCGACAAAGACGGTTTCGGTGTAATCCTCGTCTTTGAAGTCCGCGCCGATGATGCCCTTGCCGCCGCGGCCCTGAGTGCGGAATTGTTCGACGGGGAGACGCTTGACGTAGCCGCCGTGGCTGATGGTGACGGCGACGGTTTCGACGGGGGTGAGGTCGCCGATGTCCAGATCGCCGACGGCATCAATGATCTGGGTGCGGCGCTTGGACTGGCTTGCGTACTTTTCCTTCAGCGCGAGGACTTCGGCGCGGATGAGGGAGAAGACCTTGGGATCGCTGGCGAGGATTTCCTCGTATTCCTTGATCTTGTCGGCGAGGTTGTTGTATTCGCCGACGAGCTTGTCGATTTCGATGGAGGTCAACTGGATCAGCTGCAGGCGGCCGATGGCCTCGGCCTGTGCGCGCGAGAGCATGGCAGGGTTTTCGCGGGACTGGGCCAGGAGGCGCTCGGGGATCTGCGGTGCGTAGGGGTGTGTGGCGGGGATTCGGAAGCCGCGGACCATGAGTTTTTCGATGGCTTCGTCGCGGGTTTTGCTGGCGCGGATGAG
>CAZGOM010000099.1:0-20341 GCA_964527265.1 uncultured Phycisphaeraceae bacterium
TTCATGGGGATCAAGGAAACGCGTTTGTGGATGAATTCCAGCGCGACGCCGACGAAAATCACTCTCGATGAGATCGCCAGGAGCGGGCCGCCGGACAACCGGTACATCCAGATCACGGATTTCCTGCTGGTGCCGGAGTTTGTGTACACCCAGGGGCGGTTTGATAAGAGCAAGTACTCTGCGGTGTATATCCCGGTGGTGAGCCCCAAGAGCCCGTATGGGGTTGAGGTGGAGAAATACATCCGGGCGAGTATCAGTGGGAAGAAGCACAATGAGAAGCTGCCGGAATATTCGGGACAGTTTCCTGTGCTATTGAAGTCGACGAAGCTGGAGAATGACGAGGCGATCGGAGAATTGAATGGCGAAGAGGAATTGGAAGGATTGGTGGTGAATTCGGTGGAATCGCTGGGAGAGAAGGAGAGCAGCTTTTTGCGTAAGAGTTTTCCAGGTGTGGACTTGAGCAAGGTGGTGGTGCTGGATCATGGCCGCAAGCCATCGGGATTTTTCATGTTGGTGGTGTATTACGGCGGGGCATTGCTGCTGATGGCGGGAGGAGCGTTGGTGGGGTTGAGCACGCTTAAGAAGGCGGGTCAAGCGGGGTAAAGGGATTTGGAGTCGTCACACCGTGTGTATTTTCATCGCGTGTGGCTTGGTTTGGTTAAATCGGTATCCTAGGCCGCATGACGACTGGCGGAAGCGATTGGTTATCGAAACTGGCGGGAAAGTTTGTGGTGTTTGACGGGCCGGACGGCTCGGGGAAGAGCACGCAGTTCCGGCGTTTATCGCGTTATGCGCAGGAGAACGGGCTGGAGGTTTGCGAGGTGCGCGAACCTGGGGGGACAGAGATCGGCGAGCAGGTGAGGAAGATCCTGCTGGACCCGACGAACAAGGAAGAGATCAATGTGAGTGCAGAGATGCTGCTGTTCATGGCAAGCCGTGCACAGTTGGTGGCGCAGCGTGTGGCGCCGGCGCTTGCGGCGGGGAAGCTGGTGCTGGCGGATCGGTTCATCAGCTCGACGCTGGCGTATCAGGGTGCGGCCGGGGGGATGAGTGAGGCGGACATTCTGGCGGTGGGGCGGATTGCGCTGGGGAAGCATTGGCCGAACCTGGTGGTGATTTTTGATGTGGATGATGCGACTGCGTCTGCGCGGCTACTCCCGCTGTTGAAAGAGGACCGAATCGAGCAGAAGGGGAAGGAATTCCACCGGACGGTGCGGGAAGGGTTTTTGCGTCAGGCGAAGGATGACCCGGCGCACTATGCGGTGATTGATGCAAAGCGGACGCCGGATGAGGTGTTTGCGAGTATTTTGGCGACGTTACAGAGCCGGCTTGGTTAAGCCTGGAAGAAAGATTTGAGTTGGATATGTCAAAGCATAAGTTGAGTCTGGGATTGTCTTTGTGTGGGTGCGCACTGCTGGCGACAGCAGTGTTGATGCTTGGCGGGTGCAAGAAGACGCAGATCAATGAGTTGGAACCGGTGGCGATGACGCAGGAGAAGCTGGCTGAGCCAGGGGAGATCCTGGTGGTGCCTTATGCGGTGAGCCGCGAGGACGTGAAGCTGGATTCGGGCCCGCTGAGGCGGATTTTGCGTCGAGTGGAGATTGTGGACGCGGATGAGGAAGAGAAGGAATTGATTGAAAAATTGTCTCGGAATCTGGCTCAGGGGATGGTGGACCAGTTCCAGAAGGCGGGATACCAGGCGAAGCTGGTGAAGAGCGATTCGGATGCGATCCCGGGCGCTCTGGTGGTGGATGGGATATTCACATCGGTGGATGCGGGGAATACGGCAAAACGGACGGCGATCGGATTTGGCGCGGGTGCGGCGAAGGTGCGGGCGGTGACGCGGGTGGTTTATATGAAGGGGAAGACGGCGGTGCAGGTGATGAATTTCAGCTCTGATGGGCAGACGATGAAGAAGCCGGGGGCGGTGACGGGGATGGGGAGCGGTGCGGCGGTGGCGGGGGCCACGGCTGCGGCAGGCGCGGCATCGGAGGAAGTAATGAACAATGCGGAGGGTGTAGCGCATAAGAGCGGGCGGGACCTGGCGGAGAAGATATTGACGGATTTCCCGCGACTGGGGTGGCCGGCGAGCAAGGTGGAGGCTGGGAAGTGAGGGGTCGGGGTGTTTGGGATTTGAGTGAATGCGACGAGCCACTGGCGCAGACGCCCGTGGGAGTGCGATCGCCCAAGTTTGGTTTGTGGCGATAAGATGATGTGATTAAAGGCAATAGCTCGGTCCTGTGGTGCGTTGCACAGGCCGGGAAGGGCAATGGTCACAATGTCGTCTGAGTTTGATCTCGACTACACGCTGCGTCAGGCGGCCAAGGGTGATGCCAATGCATGGCGGGCTCTGGTGGAGGCGTATTCACAGCGTGTGTTTGCGTTGATTTACTCGCAGTGCCGCAATCAGGAACTGGCGGAGGAGATTACGCAGGCGACGTTTGTGAAGATCGTGACGCAGTTGGCGAATTATTCGGAGCAGGGGCGTTTTGAGCCGTGGTTGTTTCGGATTGCGATGAATAATCTGCGTGATGAGATGAGGCGGCAGAAGCGGCAGGCGAAGACGATTGATATGCGTAGCGGGGACGGTGAGGAGTCGAGCGGGCCGGTGTGGGCGAGCATTGAAGCGAAGGTGGTTTCGTCGGATGGAACCCGTCCTTCCGGCTCGTGGGTGGATGGGGATGCGGGGGATGGTGAAGACCCTGCGAATAAGGCTTTGCGGGCAGAGCAGGTGCTGAAGCTGCGTGTGGCGGTGGCGAAGATGAGCGAGGCGGACCAGCAGATTATTATGCTCAGGCATACCGGGGGGCTGAGTTTTGCGGAAATTGCGCAGGCGCTGGGCGAGCCTTTGGGGACGGTTCTGGCGCGGGGGCACCGGGCGCTGGAAAAGCTTCGTAAGGCGATGATAGATAATGAGTAATGGAATTTTTGAAGGATTTTTTAAGGTTTGTCTGCAATAATCAGGGAAGAGATTCGTTTGGGTTTCCAGCAAGGCGTATGATGACGCCAAGCTGGAAGAGATTTTGAAGGTTCCCGGCTCCTAAGAGCCATGAAAGAAACACGGTTAGAGTCATGAGCACGTCGCGCGACAACAAGATGAATCCCAAGGCTTTGAGCGAGTCTGGCGAGGAGCCGACCGATCCGAGGCTGGATGCGTTGTTGGACGAGGCGTTTTCAGCCAAACATGTGGCGGTACCTAAGGGGATGAATGACCGGATTCTGGCTGCGATGGCGCAGGCGCAGAAGACTGCCGGCACAGATGCCGATGGCAACGAGGGCCATGTTCTGGCCTCCATCGGGATCGTGCGGTGGGCATGGATCGGGGTTGCGGCGGCTGCGGTGTTTGCTGTATCCGCGTTCCTGCTGCTTGAAGGCACCATTCAGACGTCCGGCGGCCCTGTGGCGACTGGCAACGGGGCGAATGTGAATGTGAGTGCTGGGCAGAGCACGGTGGATGTGGCGATTCTTGAGAGCGAGATGAAGCGGTTCAACGACCTGGGCAACTCCCAGAAGGATCCGCTGGACCGCGACTTGGCGGCGCTTAACAGCAAGATCGATGAATTGAATAAGATGTGGACGCCTGACCGTTCCACGAAGAGCGGGCAGGAAAAGTTTTAAGACCCGCACATTTCCAGGCAATCAGACATGCTTACCAAGCGCTTGATCGTGACCTTATCGGCAGTTGCTGTCGCTTCGCTTTGCGGATTGACGGCGGGGATGGCGAATGATGACGACCGAGGTGGGGATGGTCCGCCGCTGGCTGGGGGTGGGCACAAGGGTGAGGGGCGTCCGGGTGGGCCTGGCGGGCCGATCAGTGATGAGCATGTGGATGCGATTGTGGAAGTGTTGAAGGATGCGGACCCGGATTATGCCGTGAAGGTGGAGAAGGCTCGGAAGGAGAATCCAGGAGCGGGGCAGAAGCTGATTGGGACCATGGGCCCGCGGTTGATGCAGATGGTGCAGCTGAAAAAGAACGATCCCGACATGTACAAGCTGCGGATTGAAGAGTTCAAGATGTTCCGCACGGCAGAAACGCTGAGCACGGATATTCGCAATGCGCCTGCGGACGCCAAGGCTGATCCCAAGATTGCGGCGAAGGAAAAGGAATTGAAGGAACTGCTCAGTAAGCTGTTTGACCTGCGGCAGCAGATGCGTGAGAAAGAGCTGCAGCGGCTGGAGAAGAAGGTGGTGGATCTGCGCGAGGGGATCAACCGGCGTAAAGCGAATAAGGATTCGATCCTCGCTGAGCGGTATAAGGAGATGACGGAGAAGTCGGTGGATAAGGATTGGTGAAGAGGGCCTGGGCATGAGTATTTGGAGTGGTTTGAAGTGGGATTGGGTCGATCGATTACGACCCAAGTTGCCAAGGCATGAAGGTCGGATAAGGCGCGGAAGAAGAATAGAGAACAGCACCTAAAAGCGGGGAGTATTTTCGCAAGGGATATTTGCGATTTCATTTTCCGTGCGTTGGAGAGTTTTTTTCGTACACTCTTAGGTGATGGAGAGGGTTTAAGAATGAATAGTTGGGTCAGTCGGTGAGTTGCGTGAAATGTTTGCGGATGGGCATGACCATCTGGACGAGTTGTGGCAGGGATGTGGCGGCCATTTTGGACATGACTCTTCCGCGGTGGACGTCGACGGTTTTGGGGCTGGCACCCAGTTGGCTGGCGATGACCTTGGTGGCGTGGCCGTCGATCATGAGCCACATGACCTGGCGTTCGCGGGCGGTGAGGGTGGAGATGCGGTCGATGACGTCCTGATGCTCTGAGCGTAGCCGCTTGAGGCGGAGCTGGGCGCGTTTTTTGCGGGTGATGTCTTCGATGACGGCGATGAAGTAAGGGGGCGTTTCGAGGCTTTCGCGCACGGCGGTGTGAACGACGCGGGCCCAGACGGGTTTTTTATCCTGGGTGAGGAAACGGATTTGAAGTTCGAGAGATGCCTGTTTTCGGGTGTTGTTGAAGAGGGTGTGAATCTGTGGGATGTGGATGTCGTGCGGGTGGACGAGCATGATGTAGGGTTGCTGACGGAGTTGGTCGCTGGTGTAGGCGAGTAGTTTTTCGGTGGCGGGGTTTGCGTCGATGATCATGCCGCGCTGGTCGATTAAGAGGATGCCGACGCCTGCGTGCTGAAAGATGGTGCGGTAGCGGGCTTCCATTTCAGAGAGGAGGCGCTGGACGCGGACGCGTTCGCTGATGTCGCGGACGATGGCGGTGAAGTGTTTTTTGCCTTGTGATTCGGCCTGGGAGATGGAGGCTTCGATGGGGAATTCCTGTCCGTCAGCGCGAAGGGCGGTAAGGGGGCGCTGGTGGCCCATGGCGCGGTCGGTGACCTGGGAGCGGTCGAATTTCTGGATGTGGTGTGTGTGTGCTTCGCGGAAGCGCTGGGGTAGGAAATTGCCCAGCGGCTTGCCGATGGCTTCGGAGGCGGGACAGAGGAACATTTTTTCGGCGGCTTTGTTGAAGAGGACGACGGTTTGGGTTTCATCGACGGTGATGATGGCATCCATGGCGGAATGGATGATGCCTGCGAACATGGCTTGGTCGCCGGTTTGAGGTTGGCTTGAAGCAGGATAGTGGGCGGAGACTGGGCAGCCTGGCGGGTGTGAGGGGTTGGTGTCTTTGGGTTTCATTGTTCAACCCTTGGATTTCTTGACGAGTGTAATGTCGGTGATTTTAAGGGCTTTATCAACGGCTTTGGTCATGTCGTATAGGGTGAGGCACGCGATGGAGACGGCGGTGAGGGCTTCCATTTCCACGCCGGTGCGGGCCTGGAGGGTGGCGGAGGCGGTGACGCGGACGCGGTCTGGCATTGTGCGGTCGAAATCGACGGAGACGTGGTCGAGGGGGAGGGAATGGCAGAGGGGGATGAGTGAGTCGGTGCGTTTGGCGGCCTGAATGCCTGCGATGCGGGCGACGGTGAGGGCGTCGCCTTTGGGGAGCTTACGGGCGAAGAGGAGATCGAGGGTGTCTTTTTGGGCGACGAAATAACCTTCGGCGACGGCGGTGCGGCGGACGATGGGTTTTTCGCCGACGTTGACCATGGCGGCGCGGCCGTGGGCATCCTGATGGGTGAGGGCCAGAGGTTCGGATTTGGATGGTTTGGCTGGGGTGGTTTTCTTCATGGGGTGGGGCCTAACTCGATGGCATAAAAGGCGTACAATGCGCGGTCATGAAACGTTTGGCCGCAAAACAATCAGGATTGTACGCTGGGCTTGCGCTTGCCTTTTTTGCGGCGCTGGGCGGATGCGTGGAGCGGACGATCAGCATTTCGTCGGAGCCTGCGGGGGCGCTGGTGTATTTGAATGATGAAGAGGTGGGGCGGACACCGGTGACGGTGCCGTTCACGTATTACGGGAAGTATGACGTGCGGCTGCAGAAGCAGGGTTATACGCCGCTGTGGACGTCGGGGGATGCGGTTGCGCCGTGGTGGGAGTTTCCGGGTCCGGATCTGATTGCGGAACTGGGAGACAACAAGGTTGAGATCAAGTGGAATTACAAGCTTGAGCCGCGGGATGAGAACAATCCGGATGTGGTGCTGAAAAACGCGCAGGAGATGCGCGACCATACGGTGGGGAGTGCGGGGAAGAAGAAGAGCAGTAAGAAGGGGTTGGGGGCGGCGACACAGCCGGCGGAGACGCAGCCTGGGGCGACACAGCCAGCGGTGAGGTGAGGAAAAGGCTGTTTGATGTGAAGAGCGGGATGTGCTGGCGTAAGCAAGACTGAGCTACACGGCGGCGGGCAGGTCGTGGCGCCTTGCTGAAAATCGAGTGAAAATAAGACATGCTCACGAAGACGAGAGCATTGCACATTCATCGCAGCATTTTCGTATTTAGAAGTAGACGCGGCCTTCGGTTATTTGAAGGTCGTTGGCGGGGTCGGAGATGTCGCCGTCCTTGAGTGCGCGGAGTGCACAGACGGCGCAGAGGAGGCTGTCGAGGGCGTCGCCGGGTTCGTCGTTCATGAAGGTTGCGCGGAAGGTGTCGTCGTCGGGCTCAGCGAGGAGGCCGGCGTCGATGATGTGTTCGTAGATCTTGTGGCGGGCGGTGAGCTGGTCGGTGCTCTGTCCTTTGTAGGAGAGGTATTTGTTGACGGATTTGAGGTAGGAGGCGGGGCAGGTTTCGATGAGTGCGGATTTGGTGGAGTCGTCATCCTGGAAGGGGAGGGCGGTGCATTTGCCGGAGAGGATGAGGGGGGAGACGACATCGGCGATGCCGTGGAAAGTCTGCTGGAACATGCGGAGGTTGTAGGCTGCGAAGGGTGTTTTGGCGAAGGCTTCGCAGGCGCGCTTGTGTTCCTTGTTGGGGGCGAGGGCGACGAGTTTTTCACGGAAAGCGTCGGCGGATTCGTAGGTGGATTTGAAGGAAGTGAGCCAGGGGAGCCAGCCTTCAGGGGGGAGGAAGAGTCCGGGGATGGAGAGTGGGAAATCCAGGCCGACGAGGGCGCGGTCGAGGGTTGCGAGATAAGCGGAGAGGGCGTGGTGGGCTTGTGCGCGCTCAAGGCCGGAGTTGGGGAGAGCGTCGGCACGGGTGACGGATTGGATGGCGAGGCGGTTTTGATCGTCGATGGAGGCGGTGGTGATCCAGATTTTGCGTCCGGCTTCAATGCCGGCGGAGAAGTCAACGCCGACGATGGATTTAAAGGCAGGGGAGTGGGTCATGGGGGGGATAGTATAAGCCCGAAGTTCGTCCAGGGTCCTGAGTCCAGAGTCCTGCATCGAGGAAGAAGAGGTTTAAGAGGTTGGGAGGTTTGGGGCAGGGGCGGATGGTTGGGGATGGAAGTAGCTATAATTGGGCCATGAAAGTTTCTTTGTCGGATCGTATTTTGAGTGGATCGGGTGTCGAGTTCCACAAGCGCAAGAAGCCGGAGTGGATCCGATCGAAGCTGCCTGGGGGGGCGGGATATCAAAAGCTGCGCGCGATCATTGATGAGCACCAGTTGCATACGGTGTGCGAGAGCGCCAAGTGCCCGAACATGGGTGAATGCTGGTCGCGGGGGACGGCGACGATCATGATCCTGGGGGATGTGTGCACGCGAAGCTGCGGTTTTTGCCATATTGCGACGGGCCGGCCGCCGGTATTGGATCTGGATGAGCCGCGGCGTGTGGCGGAGACGGCAGCGCTGCTGAATTTGAAGCATATGGTGATTACGAGCGTGAACCGGGATGAGCTTAAGGACGGGGGGGCGGCGGTTTGGGCGGAGACGATCATGCGGGTGCGCGAGGCGAGCCCGGGGACGAGCATCGAGGTGCTGATTCCTGATTTTTGCGGAGATTGGGATGCGCTGGACCTGGTGCTGGAAGAGATGCCGGACATTTTGAACCACAACATGGAATCGGTGAAACGGCTTTACCATGTGGTGCGGCCACAGGCTAAGTATTTGCGGTCAATTGAGTTACTGAAAAGGGCGAAAGCGGCGGGCCTGACAACCAAGACGGGGATCATGCTGGGGATCGGCGAGGAGCAGGATGAGGTTGAGGAGTTGATGCAGGATGTGGTGGGAGGCTCGGGTTGCGATATTTTGACGATTGGGCAGTATTTGCAGCCGACGCGGGATCATTTACCGATAAGCCGTTGGGTGAAGCCGGAGGAATTTGCGCGCTGGAAGGTGCGGGGCGAGGAGATCGGGTTCAAGCATGTGGAGTCGGGGCCGCTGGTGCGGTCGAGCTACCATGCGGATGAGCAGGTGGAGAGCTTGAAGAAGACGGAATTGTGAAAGGCAAGGAATTGAAACGAGAGCATCGCGGCAATGGTTTTGGGTTGTGTTGTTGACAATGATTGTTTTTTTGGGGGGGTGAGCAGGATTTGCGCAATCGCGAAGGCAAGGCAGGCAAACCCTGTTTTTAAGAAAGTGTGCGGTTTGGGGTGGCGTCTGGCCAGAGTTGCATTATCTTTTGTGGGTAGAGGGAGTTATGGATCATCTGGCGGGTGGCCGCTGGGCAGGTCATAACTGAATGTCTTGTATTTGAACGAAAGGGATTTGGTATGCGCAGCCGGCTTAGCCAGGGTCGTTTTGTGGTGTTTTCGACAATGGTGCTGAGTGGAGCCGTGCTGGGGCTGGGGACGGCGTGGGGGCAGGGTGGGCCTGGGGAGGCGCCAGCGATGGCCCCTGTGGCAGAGGAAGGGAAGAGTGAGGCGGGAGGCGGGGTGGCGGAGGCAGGTGGTGCAACGCCTGTGTCGTCAGGGCTGCGCAAAGCGGGGGAGGTGAGCGAGGCGGAGGATGTGGCGTTCGACAAGATTTTCAAGGAACTGGCGCAGATCCGCACGGCGTTGATGTCGCGTGACGGGAAGAAGGCCAAGGAGATTGCCGACCGGCTGGTGAGCAACAATCCGAGCAAGCCGGAGGCGTATCTGGTGCGTGCAGAGCTGCTGTCACAGTTTAATGCGTTGGCGGATGCGAAGAAGGATATCGACAAGGCGCTGGAACTGGAGCCGGAAAATGCGCGGGCGAATGCGATGTCAGCGATGCTGCAGGGGAGGGGCGGGGATACGACGGCGGCACTTGAGAAAGTGAACAAAGCGCTGAAGACCAATCCCAACAGCGCCTCACTGCTTGCGGTGAAAGCGGACATATTAGGGACGCGGCAGGATGTGGATGGGATCATTGAGGCGCTCAAGGGGCCGGCGGAGACGCTGAAGGACCCGGAAGGGGCGGCGGTGGTGAATGCGAAGCTGGCGCAGTCCTACGGCGTACAGAAGAAGTTCCCGGAGGCGATGAAGGCGATTGAGCGGACGATCAAACTGCGGCCCGGTGACCCACAGGTGACAGTGATCAAGGCGCAGATCCTGGAAGCGTCGGGAGACACCGTGGGGGCGTATGACACGTTCATGACGGTGAAGAACAAGCCGGGGGCGCTGGGGGCGAATGCGCAGTTCATGACGCAGTTGGATGCGAAGCTGAAGCTGATGGAGCCGGAGGCGAAGAAGATCAGGGCTCAGAGGTCGGCGGAGGCGCAGGCTAAGGCGATTGGCCAGGAGATGGAAGGGGTGAGGAAGGAACGGGCCAAGGCGGTGGAGCTGATGGAGGCGTATCAGAAGGCGCCGACGGACACCAAGGCGCGTGAGGCGGCGTTGGCGTACATGCTTGAGCTTTGCGAGGCGAGCGTGGCGAAGAACTCCAATGCCGAGCTGATCCGGGTGCATCAGAGCGAGAAAGCGAAGAATCCGAAAGACAACACGCCCCTTGAGCTGGTTGCGGCCAGGAAGAAGGTGTGGGATGCGATGAGTGCGGATAAGTCGATTTATGACGGGTTTTATTCGGAGAAGCCGGCGGAATCGCTCAAGAAGCTGGAGGAACTGGTCAAGATTTATCCTGACGTGCAGTCTCTGAACATGATTGCGCAGATGAAGTTCGGGGAGAAGAAATACAAGGAAGCGAAGGAGTATGCGGTGCTGGCGGCGGGGATGGCGGCGCTGGAGGACTATCAATTTCCGCACGATGACAGCGCGGAGAATGAGTATTGGGGTTTGCCGTCTGAGCCGCGCGATGTGAATTACCGTTATATGGCGGTGCAGGCGAAGCGGTTTGAGGATGGGGCGCTGAATGATACGGACAAGGTGCTGGTGGAATACCAGCAGGCGCGGGAGAAGCAGGATTGGGTGAAGGTGTATGAGATTTATTATCTGAACAACGCCAAGCCGGGGTGGTATGGAAACAGGAACCCGATGGGGCCGCGGGTGACGACGGGGCATTACAAATACATCCCGGAGATGGAAAAGGCGCTGACGGCCAAGGGGCAGGCGTTTTTGAAGGCCGGGGATAAGGAAGCGCTCAAGAAGCATCTGGAATTGATGGAGAAGACGGCGCTGGTGAAGCAGGAGACGATGGAGTTCAAGCTGGCAGCGCAGCAGGTGATCGGGACGGAGACGTCGATCATGCAGGCGGTGACCAAGACGCTGGAGATCTACCCCTTCAGCGGACCGGCGCGGCTGGTGCTGGGGCAGTCGTTTGAGAAGGAGAACAAGCCTGCGGACGCGATGTATCACTACAACACCGGAGCCAAGGGCCTGCCGACCGCGGGGCAGACGGGTGCGGCGCTGGACAACGCCAAGGCGCGCGACAGGATTGAAGCGACGCTGGCCAAGGAGTGGATGAAGTCTTATACGTCGTTTATTGACGCGGAGCGGGCGATTGCGAACCTGGAGAAGCAGCGGCGCGCGATGGTGTACGCGGCGGTGACGCGGGTGCTGCCGCAGCACAGCAATAAGCCGCTGCTGCATCTGATCCGGGGGCAGGAGGCGTACAACCTGGCGATGTATGACGAGTGCATCCAGGACTCCAAGAAAGCGATCGAGCTGAACAAGGAGAACCTGTACATGGCCAACGTGTACATCGGGGATGCGAGCTATCAGCTTTCGAGGAAAGTCGACCTGACGAAGGCGGAGAAGGACAAGTTCCTGAAGCTGTCCGCGGAGGGGTACACCATTGCCTTGGACAAAGCGCCGGACAAGGCGAACCAAGCAAACCTTCTGTATGCGCGGGCGTCGCGGTATCGGGACCTTGAAGAATTTGACAAGGCGCTGACGGACTACACGAAGGCATCGGATGTTTTTGATGACCGTGTGAGGAACAAGGCGTGGGCGTATTTTGAGGCATCGAAGCTGAAGGAGAAGAAGGGGGACCTGGACGGAGCGCGGGTGGACGCGCAGAAGGCAGTGGATGTGGCGAAGTTTTCCTGGACTGGAACGGGGGCCAATGCGGCCCCCAGAGACTTTTCGATGCGAGTGACGACGTTGAACCTGGTGAAGACGCCAGCGGCAGCGGGAACGACCGTAAGTGGTCCGGCTGCGGCAACGACGACACAGCCTAAGTGAGTCTGAACATTGAAGTTAGCCTGGGCGCCTGTGTGGCCGCATGGCCGGTTTGCGGCGTGGCCGAGTGCGGTGATATGCCGTGTTTGAAGGTGGAAAACTGGGGAATTCGAGTGGATTCCGTGCGGCAAATGAACGCGGGCAAGTTTGACCTTGGCGCATATTTTTCCTATTGTGTTTCGCTTCTTAGCCGCTCGGAGAAACAGAGCGGTACAGCACAAACTACTACGCGGAGACGAGCATGGCGATCAAGGTTGCAATCAATGGTTTCGGGCGCATCGGTCGGCTGGTTTTGAGGGCAGGCTTCAAGAACCCGAACATTGAGTTCGTCGGTATCAATGACCTGGTGACCCCCGATAACCTCTCTTACCTCCTGAAATACGACACGACCCACGGCCGCTTTGACGGCGAAGTTTCGTGGAAGGACGAAGGCATCGTCATCAATGGGAAGCTGATCCCGACGTTTGCCGCGCGCAACCCGGCGGAACTGCCCTGGGGCAAACTGGGCGTGGATTATGTGGTGGAATCAACCGGCCTGTTCACGGATGACGTGGGCGCGGGCAGCCACCTGAAAGCAGGCGCCAAGCGCGTGCTGATTTCCGCCCCGACCAAGACCCCGGAAACCGTGCCCACCTTCGTGATGGGCGTGAACGAAAAGAACTTCGACCCCTCGAAGCACACGATCGTCTCCAATGCTTCCTGCACCACCAACTGCCTGGCGCCTTTGGCCAAGGTTGTGCACGAGAACTTCGGGATTGCCGAAGGCCTGATGACGACTGTCCACGCGGTGACGGCGACCCAGCCCACGCAGGACGGCCCGTCGAAGAAGGATTGGCGCGGCGGCCGCGCTGCGGCTTACAACATTATCCCGGCTTCCACCGGCGCGGCGAAAGCCGTGGCGCTGGCGCTGCCCGCCCTCAAGGGCAAGCTGACGGGCATGAGCTTCCGTGTTCCCACCGCTGACGTGTCGGTGGTGGACTTGACTGTGAAGACCGAGCGCAAGACTTCGTACAACGAAATCGCGGGCGCGATCAAGGCGGCTTCGGAAACCTCCCTCAAGGGCATCCTTGGCTACACCGAAGAAGAAGTGGTTTCCTCCGACTTCATCCACTGCCCCCTGTCTTCGATCTTCGACAAGGGCGCGGGGATTGAACTCAACGGCAACTTCTTCAAGCTGGTGAGCTGGTACGACAACGAATGGGGTTACTCCAACCGCGTGGTCGACCTCCTGAACCACATGGCGAAGGCGGACGGCAAGGCCTGAATTTTCAGGCGAGATAAGTGAGATTTTTGCAGGCCGCGTTCAATTGAGCGCGGCCTGTTTTATTTTCGGCGGAGTCTGTTTTGAGGTGTGTATCATGACCTGCCTGAGGTGATCGAGAACTTATGTTTTGGATGGAGCTGATAATGCTGAAATTGCGCACAGGAATGATGCTGATGGGTGTGGGCGGGATGTTGTTTGTGGGGGGGTGCGCGGCGCAGAAGTATGACGATCCCATTCCGCTGATGACCAACACGACAGTGATCGACAAGACGCGCATGCGGGCGGCGGCGCAGGCGGAAGCGGAAATGCCCAATGATCCACGGCGGATCGCGGCGCTGTATGAATTGACGTGGATCAAGGGGGTGGAAGACCACGAGCGGATTTATGCGTTTGAGCAGCTTGAGAAGTATGACGCGGAGAACTTTCGAAAGAAGATCGCCCTGCAGGTGCCGGCGATGGTGGATTGGATAACGATCAGCGCGGTGTTTGATATGGCGGTGCGCAACAAATGGACGGAGTTCACGCCGGTGGTGGTGCAGCAGTATGCGCGCATCGGGCGGGGGGTGGAAGTGACGCAGCGTCCGGAGCGGGGGTACTTAACGAAGCTGAACCCCGGGAAGACGCCGGAAGAGGTGATCTGGGAGGTGTTCACCAATTCCGGGCAGACGTGGAGCAGCGCGCAGCAGGTGGCCGCGTGGGAGCTGTTGTGCAAGCTGTATCCAAGGAAGGAATTGATGGCGAAACTGACGGGGGTGCAACCCAAGAGCGCACTGGTGGGGGATTTGAAGGCGAGTGCGCGGGATCTGGGCACTGTGCCGGTGAACAAGGAAGGCGTGTTGTGGCTGATGCACTGGACGGGGCAGAATTTTTCAGCTTCCAACAAAGGACAGTGGACGGATGATTTCTGGGGGCGGGCGACGGCGGTGTGCCAGGGGTTGAGCGCCGAACAGAAAGAGGGATTGGAACTGCGACACATTCCGCTATTCATGCGTGCGTCCAAGAGCGCTTCGTTCAAGATGGGGAAGGCGGAGCTTTACGCCAAGGTGGTGTCGCTGATTCCGCCCGCAGAAGCGGGGCATTACACGGTGAGCCCCAGCTATGACGGGCAGCCGCCGGACTACCCGCAGAAGATTTATGAATACGCCAAGCAGCTTTCCTGGGGGGATTTGTATGTGATCTACGTGTCGCTGAGCGCATTGCAGGGGCAGCCGGAATTGTCACGGCAGATTTTCGACCTGATCGACAAGGACGTGGCGGACACGAGCACAGAGTATGGCGGGGTGGTGGTATGGAAGGACAACGACACGAGCGTGCCGATCGAGAAGCAAGCGCTTGAGATCCGCTATGTGCCACCGGCGCGGCGGGACCATGATCGGAAGTATGTCTCATCGGATGAACTGGTGAAGCTGGCGTACACGGGGTTTGCGCATTTCCACCTCCATGCGCAGTATTACAACAACACGGACTGGGCTGGTCCGGGGCGTGGGGATCTGGATTTTGCGGATCGGCTGGGGTTCAACTGCCTGTTGTTTACGAGCATTAAAAAGGGGCTGTTTAATGCGGATTACTACCAGACGGGGCGGGTGGTGATTGATCTGGGGTCGGTTGGAAGGTAAGACGTCTTATGTCCTGCGTCCTGAGTCCTGCGTCGAAGAGAAAGAGGTTTGAGTTTTTTGTTTTGTCTGTGGCTCGTGGCTCGGGACGTTTAGGGTTTGAGGAGGATTTTGATGTGGTCTTTGCCTTTGGCCAGGTCGAGGGCTTGGACGGCCTGGCTGAGGGGGAGGGTGAGGGAGATAAGGTCGGTGACGCGGATGGATTTGGCGGCCAGGGCGTCGAGGGCGGTTTGGAAGGGGCCGCAGCGGCTTCCGATGAGGGTGAGTTCGTTGATGACGATGGGCGCGAGATTGATGGGTGGTGCGTCGGGGCGGGTGGCGACGGTGGTCTTGAGGACGATAATGCCGCGCGGGCGGGTGGCTGCGATGGCGGTGGAGAAGCCGGTGTCGGAACCGGTGGAGTCGACGACGACGTCCTGATCCTGCTGGGGATTGAAATTGGAGAGGTGAGTGGTTTGGAGGCCCCAGGAGCGGGCGAGAGCGAGTTTTTTGTCGTGCTTGCCGATGATTTGAACGTGTTTGGATCTGGTGGCCAGGACCTGGGCACAAAGGAGGCCGAGGCGGCCATCGCCCAGGACGGTAACTTTGTTGGAGGGTTGGACATTGACCTGGGTGAGGATTTCAAAGGCGGCGGCGAGGGGCTCGGTGAAGACGGCTTGCTGGTCAGAGATGGAATCGGGGACGTGGAGGAGGTTTTGAGTGGGGAGGGTGAAGCATTGGGCGAAGCAGCCGTTGCGGGCGAGGATGCCCAGGACAGTGCGGGAGCGAGCGTGTTCGGGTATGCCGCGCGCGGTGAAGTCACATGATTTTGTGGGGCAGTTGATGGTGCCGACGACGCGCTTGCCGAGCCAGTGGGAATCGGCAGGGTTGGCGACGGCTTGGACGATGCCGACGAATTCATGGCCGAGGATGCCATTGAAGTTCATGTAGCCTTTGCAGAGCTCAATGTCGGTGGAGCAGACGCCCAGAAGGGTTGGACGGATGAGCGCTTCGCCCGGGGGGAGGGCTGGCTCGGGGTGATTGGGGTCGAGAGAGAGGGTATTGTTTTTGAGGGTGAGGGCGAGCATGAGAATGGGCTCTGGGTCTTGTCGGATGAATAGCACGGGACGAGGTGAGGTAAGGGTAAGTTGGGATTTAGGAGCGTGCAATGTGAGGGCATTGGCGGTCAGGATATTGGCAGAGGAACGGGAGTGGAACAGAGGCAGATTGGCCGGGGGATTGAATGATTGGCCGCGGGTAAGATAGGGTCGACCACGTGCAATGTTTTGAATTCAAAAGATGTGCGGTGGTGCCAGGGTGTGGCATCCATTTTTAATGGTTAAGTGATAAGGCCGGGGAGAGGAATATGGGCTGGCATCCGAAGTATCCAGTGATTTTGCATAACCATTTATCGATCCCGAAGGGGATGGATTTCTTCTGGCCGGCGCCAGAGGAGATCGGGGTGCTGCTGAGTGCACATTCAACATTGAACAAGGGGGATCAGTGGTTGGGTGTGCCGAAGAAATGGTGGATTGTGCCGGCGGTGGGGGTGTTGGGTTTTTTGATGACCTTCGGGGTGATGCGTATGCAAACCTTCGGAATACTGGTGGATGTGATTTGCAGCCTTGCGGTGGCGGGGTTGTCAATCGGACTGGTGACATTGTTTGTGACTTGGACCGAGACTTGCACATATGTCGGGGAGCGCGGTTTGGCGCGTTGTGTGAGGGTGGATTTCGTGAACCTCATGTGGAGCCAGAAAGTGTTTTTGTTTGCGGATGGGGTGAGCCTTCGGAAGATGGAAAGAGATATTCGCAGGACCCGGTCACTTTCGAGCCCTGGACTTGGCGATGTTTTGCTGGAGGGGGGACATGGGCGGTATTTGTACACGTGGATTTCTTATCGATGGATGGATGCCGGTGGAAGGTGCCTATTTGAAGCGGGTGGAAAATACGACAAACACACGGAGATGCCGTCGGATGCTAAATCAAAATATTTTGCCTATGCGGCGGAGAGGGCGTGGTTTGCGTATCGAACGGAGGAGTTGCGGCGGCAGATCGAACATCGGGGGACGGCTATTTTCAATGTGACGACGGATGACTGGTTTGAGGTGGGGCGGGAGACGATCAAGGTGGTTTCAGGGGGCGTAGCGCAGATCGTGAATGTGACGGAGATGGAGAGGATCGTGGTACACAACGGGGTGTTCAAGTTTGAATGCCCGGTGGCGAAGTATTCGTTTGAGTTCATGGAGCCGTCGGACGCGAAACTGTGCATTGCGGCACTGGAGCAACTGGCGGGGATTAAGTTTGAGCGGGAGGGGGAGAGTCGGGGGTTGTTTTGATGTTTGGGTTCTGGGTCTTGGGTCTTGTCAGGTGGGGTTTGGTGAGAGACAGGTGTGATGGTGTTTGCTGACGTGACGAGACACTGGCGTAAACGCCAGTGGTAGTGGGGGGTGTCAATGGGAGCGTTATTGGAGGTTTGCGACGATGGTGTCGGGTTTTTGGAGTTTGGTTTTGGAGAAGGGGTGGAGGAAGGTTGCATCTGCGGCGGCGATGCGGGTGAGGATGCCTTGGGGGTTGTGGCGGAGGTGGATGATGGAGGCGTCGGTTTCGAGGCCAGGGGTGTAATCGCGTGAGCCGAGCATCTGATCGAGGCGATAGGTCCAGTGGAAGGAGTCTTTGGAGCCGTCGGCGTGGGTGAGGGTGAGGTGGCTGACTTCGTTGTAGCGTTTGGCGGAGGCGTGGGTGGTGATTTTGGGCGGGTTTGGGCCTTCGAAGGGCATGAGGAAAGTGATGAAGTCGGCGTAAGGTTTGGGGGGCGGCGGGGCGAGGAGGGTGATTTGCGGGGCGGGGATGATGCCGTTGCTGGAAGAGAGCCAGCCGCGGAGGGGTTCTTTGGAGCCTTCGTGCTGGTGGAGGGTGGCGCCTTCGGGGGCGTGGGCGAAGAGGGTAAGGAGGTTGGCGTCAGAGAAGCGGGTGTGGACGGATTTTGTTTCGTGGTTGATGAAGGGGTTGGAGCCTTCGATGAATTGCCAATTGGTTTCGACGGTGGGTTTTTCGAGGTGGTTGTCTTCGGTGTAGAGGCCGTCGATGACGAGGACGCCCAAGTCGTGGATGAACCAGGCGATGCGGCAGTGAGAGGCCCAGATGCCCTGAGACATGCCGTCGGGGAAGCCCCAGTTGAACTTGCCTTTCCAATAGCCGCCTTCGTAGTCGGAGCGGACAAGGTCATAGCCGCGGTGGGGGGTGTGGTGGACGGTGGTGTAGGCGTTGTTGGAGAAGGACTGGTTGTAGCCGGTGAACGTGAGGGTGTTGTGGGCGGAGGTGGATTTGCCGTGGAAGGAGAGGGGGTCGGAGGATTCGTAGGTGAGCCAGCCGGGATCGCAGAGGAGGGTTTTGCCGTGGGCGTGGAGCTGGATGGAGTTACGGGAGAGGTGGCAGTGACCGCCGCCCCAGTTGGTGGCGTCGAAGGTGAAGTAAGTGGCGTCTTTGGACCAGTCGGTGCGGGCGAAGTGCTGGCCGGCATTGGGGAAGTAGCGGGAGGTGGGGAAGTGGGTGTAGGGGAGGCCGGCGTCTTGGCGGAAGGCTTTCCAGAGGGCGAGGTAATCGACGCCAAGGGAGCCGGTGCCTGCTTTGGAGGCGGGGGTGGAGCGGTCGCCCTGGGAGTCGTGGAGGGCGTTGTATTCGAGGTTTGGGCGCTGGGTGTGCGCGCCGTAGTCGTACATGCGGTCGACGAGGGAGGCGGGGATGTTGAGTGCGAGCTCGGGGAAGGCGCGGCCGAGCTTGAAGAATTTTTCGAAGACGCGGAGCATCCAGTGGTGATAGCCGGGGGTGCGTTCAAAGTGCGCGCCGTCGGGGAGGATCTGGCGGTGTGTTGAGTCGTTTAAGAGAGCGACGCCAGCGCGACGCCAGAGGGCGGATTGAGGGAGGTGGCCGAGGCGGAGGCCGACGATGATGAGGGAGTCGGCATTTGCGATGCGCCAGTTGATGCCAGGGGCGGGGTTGGCAGCGATGTTGTCCATCTGAGCGGAGATGGAGTGGATCATTTTGTCGGCGAAGGCGTCGTCGAAGGAGGGAGAGTTTGCGAGCATGAGGAGCGTGCCGGTCCAGCCGGGCCAGGGGCTGGAGCCCATGCGGATGCCCAGGTCGAGGGTGTGGTCATACTTGGCGCGCTGCCAATTGGGAGCGAAAGGGGCGTGGGCATCTATCCAGGCTTCGATGAAGGCGCGGGCGGATTGGGCATAGGCTTCGTTTGAAGTGTGGTGGTAGGTTGCGATAAGGCCGGAGAGCCAGAAGAAACGGTTGAGCTGGCAGCGCCATTCCTGGTGGTTATGGTGGGGTGCGGACCAGTCGATTTGAGAAGGAGGGCCGACGTGGGTTGGGGTTTTGCCGTTGGCGATGAAGTTGATGGTGTGATTGAGGGCGAGGTCTGCAGTTTCCTGGGCTTCGGGGGAGTAAGCGGGTTGGGTTTGGCCGAGGATGGAAGAGAGCCGAGCTTCGATGGCGGACATGGGTTGTGCGTGGCGGTGCATGGTGTTCCCGGGGAGGATTTTTGACTGGGATTAAGAGGATCGAAGATGATTCGAGGATTGGGATTGCGATAGCTGGGAATAGGGTGCCTTGGAGTTTGATGTGTGTCTAATGATGGATCGTGAAGGGATGGGGATAAGTATGTTGGTTGGGTGTACTTAATTTCGGGGGAGTTGATATATCATTAAGGGATTGTTTGGGTGCGTGGGCAAGATATGCTCACGCGGACGAGAGCATGACACGCAAATCTTGAGGAAGTGGGAGCGCAGATGGCAGCAGCGATTAAGAGGCCGGTGGTGATTTTGAATCCTGGGGTGGAGTATCGGCAGGACAAGCGGGTATGGCAGGGAATACCTGGGATGGCACGGACGCGGGGTGGGCGGCTTTACGCGGCGTGGTACACGGGTGGGGAGGGTGAGGCACCGGGGAACCATGTGGTGGTGGGGACAAGCGATGATGACGGGGTGACATGGCGGGAGCCGGTGCTGGTGGTGGCGCCGGAGAGCGGTGAGGAGCGGGAGTTTGATCCGGTGCTGTGGTGCGATCCATTGGGGCGGTTGTGGCTGATCTGGTCGCAGAGCCAGGACAATCAGCATTACGACGTGCGGACGGGTGTGTGGGAGATTCATACGAGCGATGCGGATGCCCAGAAGCCGAGTTGGAGCGAGCCGCGGCGGATCAGTCATGGGATCATGATGAATAAGCCGACTGTGATGTCGAATGGGGAGTGGCTTTTCCCTGTGGCGATCTGGTCGCATTTGAAGAAGGATGAGTATCCGGAACTGGCGGGGGAACGGTATCCCAATGCGCTGGTGACACGGGACCAGGGGGCGAGTTTTGAATTGAGGATTGGACCCGATGTGCCGGGGCGGACGTGCGATGAGCAGATGTTCGTGGAGACGAAGGACCGAGGGCTTTGGTGCCTGGTGCGGACGCAGTATGGGATCGGAGAGTCGTATTCTCAGGATGGGGGAAGGACATGGTCGGAGGGTAAGGATTCGGGGATTTACAGCCCGAATGCGCGGTTTTTCATATCGAGGCTGGCGTCTGGGCGGCTGCTTCTGGTGCGGCATGAGAAGCCGATCGGCGCGGAGGCGGGGTACAAGCTGCGGTCTCATTTGACGGCGTATTTATCGGAGGATGAAGGGAAGAC
>CAZGOM010000100.1:0-20327 GCA_964527265.1 uncultured Phycisphaeraceae bacterium
GGGGTTATTTAAGGGAGGCCAACGGGGCTCGAACCCGCAACCCCAAGGATCACAACCTTGTGCTCTGCCAATTGAGCTATGGCCTCCGTCTTGGGCGCGCTATTGTAACCACGCGCCCGAGGAATTCAAGAGTTCTGAGCGCTTTAGCCTTGCTCGATCGACTTCTTGCTGATCAAGTCCGGCCCCTTGCCGGCCGTTTTCACATACCCATCGCTCGACTTTTCATACTTCGTGAACCCCAGCCGCCCCAGATTTTCGTTGGAAAGCTGCTTCTTCTGCTTCGTCGGCGATTGGTCCACGTTGAAGTTCGGCGCAGTAATCACCCGCCGGCAGGGCTTGCCATTTAAGGGATGCGTAGTGAGCGGTTCATCGCTCATCTTCTGCATGATCTCAAACGTCTCAACCTCATCCGGATCCTCACTGATCGTCTCATACACATAAATTGGCATAAAAATCTCCTTTCTGTCTTCTGCAATCTTCAACCGAAACCGCACTCCTCTTCAAGCATGCGGCACATCCAGCTTGCAGATATGGCTCTTTTCAAAATCAAACAGATCCAACTCCTTAAGCAGTGTATGCGCCATCTTCCGATGCCCGTGGTAATTCGGGTGCAGCGCATCATTGAGCCAGTAGTGAATCGTATTCTTGCGCCACTCCTTGTCATGGTCCACCAGCACCGCCCCGTACTCCGCCGCCAGCGTCCGCACGATCGGTGTCAGCAGCGGCAGCGTTTGAATCCGCGGCGTTCCATCTTCATAAATCGGCTGCGGCGTATGCAATATCAACGCCGGTTTCCCCAGCGCTGCGTTGATCTTGTCCAGCACATCCCGGTATTCCACCTCAAACCGCTTCACATTCTCCGCGCTGGTCCCCAGTTTCGCATCGTTCATCCCGATGTTGATCGAAACCACCTGCGGCTTGAAATCCAGCACCACCCGCTGCAAATGCTTTTGAATCTCCGTAATCTTCCAACCCGAAATCCCCGTCTTGATCACGCAATCCAGCCGCCGCCCGATTTCATACCGCAACCGCTCGGTGAAATGCTCTGTGTAATCCCGCTGCCCGAAGGTGTGAAATGCCCCGTGGGTAATGCTGTCCCCCGCAAAAACCCAGTTGATCGGCGATGGATCCTTCATCAGCGTCTGGATCTTGATCAACGAAGCAGGGACGAACGATTCAGGTGCAGGCGAAGGATTGGTCATAGGTGTGTTGGCTTATCTGTGAAAAAGTTGAAAAATACATTACGAATCTGATGACAATCGGCAAATTTAGCCGATACTAGAGTATACGTTGCTTCGGCAAATCTCATGGCCACCACCCTACGCATGACATTCTGGTTCTGGCTCGGCGCACTGGCCTTCTGGCTTGTGGCTGGCTTTATGCTGGCTTTGTGGCAGGGCATCACCCTCGTTGTTCTGATCATCCCGCTGGGCCTGTCCGGGATGTCCGCCCTCATGTTTGCTGAGGGCGCTGTCACCTGGTCCTTCGCCCGCCGCCAGTTCGTCGTCGGCGGCCATGCCGTGCGCATGGCCCTTGCCTCCGGCGCGGCATCCTGCGCTGTCACCCTCGCAGTCGGCATCCTCCTCAACGTCTTCTGGTCCCTCCTCCTCACACGCGTCTCCATCGTCCCCGCCCTCCTCCTCACCACTCTTGTCTGGTATATCGGCACTGTCGCCTGCTGCGCTTGGCTTTACCACCGTTTTGGCCCCATCGCCCCAAGCCGCGACTGATCTCCGCCAACAGCCCCTCCCGGCAAAAACACATCATTTCTCGGATTTACGCACCGCCCCTCCCCGTCCAAAGCGTGGCAAACTATCTCCCTTCACAAAACCACACCTTCCTTCACAAGGACATCCTCCCCATGGCCAAAAAGTCCTCCTCGCAAAAACCCATCCGCGTCGGTGTCATCGGCGTCGGCCGCGGCATGAGCTACGCCGCCGGAGCCAGCAAAAACGTCGGTATGGAACTCGTCGCCCTCTGCGATGTCTGGGAAGAAAAACTCAAGGAAGTCGGCAAGAAATACAACGTCGCCACCTATACCGACTACGACAAATTTCTCGAACACGACATGGACGCCGTCGTCCTCGCCAACTTCTTCCACCAGCATGCTCCCTTTGCCATCAAGGCGCTCAACGCCGGCAAGCACGTCATGAGCGAAACCTCCTCCAACGGCACCCTTGCCGATGGCGTCGCCCTCTGCCGCGCCGTGGAGAAGAGCAAAAAAACCTACATGCTCGCCGAGAACTACCCCTACACCAAGTTCAATCAGGAAATGCGCCGCGTTTATCAGTCAGGCGAAGTCGGCAAGGTCCTCTATGCCGAGGGTGAGTACAACCACCCCATGTCCGACGATTCCATCAACTCCATTGCCCCGGGCGAAAAACACTGGCGCAACTGGCTCCCCTCCACTTATTACTGCACCCACGCCCTGGCACCCCTGGTCTACTACACCGGCACCCTTCCCACCAGCGTCACCGCCCTCTCCATCCCTTCCCGTGAAGTCTGCGTCAACACGGCTCGCCTCGCCGACCCAGGTTCCGTCATCCTCACACAAAATGCCGACGGCTCCGTCTTCCGCATCTTCTCCCTGGTCGTCCCAGGACACTCCTGCTACTACCGGGTCCACGGCACAAAAGGCGCCATGGAAATTACCCGCGGCCCGGGATACTTTGGCCCACAACAGGTCCGCGTGTGGCACGAGGAATGGGACACACAGCACGGCAAGTTCCCCACCGACCGCGTCTACACCCCCGAATGGCCCGAGCATGGCGACCTTGCCAGCAAGGCCGGCCATGGCGGCGGCGACTTCTGGGTCAATTTCCACTTCGCCAACGCCATCCGCGCCGGCGGCCAACCCTTCCTCGACGTCTATAAGGGCGTCAACATGTCCAGCGTTGGCATCCTCGCCTGGCGCAGCGCCTTAAACGGCGGCGCACCTCAGGCCGTCCCGGACTTCTCCAAGGAAGCCGACCGCAAGAAATTCGAAAACGATCACTGGTCCCCCTGGCCCGACGGCACCGGCGACGGCAAAGCCCCGCCCAGTGTCAGCGGCTTCCTTAAAGCGAGCCCCAAAGGTCTTGCAGCCGCTAAGAAAAAGTGGAAAGAACTTGGCTTCAAGGGCTGATTCTCTCTCCAACGCAAGTTGAACCTATGAAAAAGGCACGCTCATCCCGTGCCTTTTTCTTTTCTCTAAGCCGTGATTTTGACGCCACCGGCAACAGCAGTATGCACCAGTCCAGGACCCCGGTATTCCTTATCCATTTCCGAGCATCCCTTGTGCTTTGCCGGACGTTGTCGTTAACTTGCTGAACCACTTGTCATATCAAAGCGAAAAGCAACCCATGGCTAAAAAAACGACCAGCAAGTCCCAGAAAACCATTCGCGTCGGCATCATCGGCGTCGGGCGAGGCCAAAGCTTTGCCGCCGGCGCCACGGAGGCCGTCGGTATGAAGCTGGTCGCACTCTGCGGCCATTCCCAAACCTCACTCGATCAAGCAGGACAGAAGTACAACGTCGCCACGTATACCGATTACGACAAATTTCTTGAACATGATATGGATGCCGTCATCCTCACCAATTACTTCCACCAGCACGCTTCCTTCGCCATCAAGGCCTTAAGCGCCGGGCTCCATGTCATGAGTGAAACCTCCTGCAACGGCACCCTTGCCGACGGCGTCGCCCTCTGCCGGGCTGTCGAAAAGAGCAAAAAGATCTACATGCTTGCGGAAAACTATCCTTACACCAAGTTCAACCAGGAGATGCGCCGCGTTTATCAATCCGGCGAAATCGGATCGGTCATGTATGCCGAGGGGGAATACAACCATCCCATGGCCCCTGCCGATATCGCCTCCCTTTCCCCCGGCGACAACCACTGGCGCAGGCACATTCCTTCCACCTACTACTGCACCCACGCCCTGGCTCCCCTGGTCTACATCACCGGCGCGCTTCCCCGCTCTGTCGCAGCTTTCTCCATCCCCAATCCCAAGTTCTCCGCCAATAATCCGCCCCCCGGCGGCGATCCCGGGTCGGCCATACTGACCCAAAATGACAACGGCTCCGTCTTCCGCATCATGGGCCTGGTCATGCCCGGACACTCCAACTACTATCGCGTTCACGGGTCCACCGGCGCCATGGAAATCACCCGCGGGCCAGGCTACTTCGGCCCCGGCCAAGTCCGCGTCTGGCACGAAGAGTGGAACACCAACAATGGCGAGTTCCCCACTGACCGCGTCTACACCCCTGACTGGCCCGAACACGGCGAACTGGCCAACAGAACCGGTCACGGCGGCGGCGATTTCTGGACCAACTTCCACTTCGCCAACGCCATCCGCTCCGGTAAACAACCCCTTCTGGACGTTTATAAAGGCGTGAATATGTCCAGCGTCGGCATCCTCGCCTGGCGCAGCGCCGTCAACGGCGGCACCTCTCAGCAGGTCCCGGATTTCTCCAAGGAATCTGAACGCAAAGTGTACGAAAATGACCATTGGTCCCCCTGGCCCGACGGCACCGGCGACGGCAAGGCACCCAGCAGCATCCTTAGGCCCCGCAAGTAACATCGGGTTCCGGAGGTCGGGGGATCGGGTAAAAAGAGGAGAAAGCTGGAAGCTGAAGCGCAGGATTTTTGGCCATTCGTTTCCGCCTCTTGTGTTCTTTATTCTTCACCCGGAACCCACGCGCGGCAAAACCCGCCCTTCCCCCCTTGCATTCTTCCCGACAAAGTGTTAGAAATTTGACATTGACCGACTTCAATCCAAAACCTTTCTCCTCGGGGGAGATCGAGTAAACCTCAAATGTCCGACCAGCCCCCACTTTTGACCAAGCGCGAACAACAGATCATGGAAGTTCTCTTTGCCCGCGGCAAAGCGACCGCCATCGAAGTCTGGCAGGCGCTCCCCGACCGCCCCAGCCGCACCGCCATCCGCACTTTGCTGAAAATCCTTGAAGCCCGCGGCCACGTCACCCATACCCAGGAAGGCCGCGAATTCATCTACAAGCCCAGTCAAGCGCGCGCCAAAGTCGGCGCCTCCACTCTGCGCAAAGTCCTTGACACTTTCTTCGACGGTTCGCTCACCCAGGCCGTCGCAGCAGCCCTCACTGGCGATACACACGAAAAAATTGACGACAAGGAACTCGCCGAACTGCAGAAACTGATCAAAGAGGCACGTAAAAAGGGGGAATAGAACCATGGCCCTATTTGAAGAAGTTTTCAATCAGATAGGGCCCGCACCCATCGAAGGTCTGACGCAGGGCGTCATCCGGGGAACGCTCTCGTTAGCCATCGCTGGGTTCCTCGCAATCGCGCTCCACAAACGCGCAACCCCCGCCGTCCGTCACATGATCTGGACGCTCGGCATCGTCGCCCTACTTCTCGCCCCCATGGGCATGGTCATCAGCCCAGGCGTCCGCATCCTGCCCGACTGGTCTGAGCCCATGCGCGTCCAGATCGTTCAAGCGGTGCAGCCGGATTTCTTTTATGAGACCTCTCCGGCGTCACACGGCCGCGCTTCATTCCCCCAGCCGCGCCCCGATGAGATCGTCTCCTTCCCCGGTCCCGTCGCGCCCGTTTCGACCTCCGTTGATCCCATCTCCTTCGACGGCGCGCCACGGCAGACGGCCAAGCCCCAGGCCATCGAATCAGTCACACCCACCCCAGTCACCCCGACCGCCCCTTCTTCTTTGCCTCCATCCCCCGCGGCAATCACCGTCAAGACTGCCGCACCCCCATCCATCCCCTATAAATCCCTCCTCTTCTCCCTCTGGCTGGCCGGCTTTATCCTATGCATCGCCCCAGTCGCCATCGGCTACGCAGTCATGCTCGCAACCCGCATCAAATACCGCCGCGTCTCCGAAGGTCCTTGGCATGAACTTCTAAACTCCCTGCGCAAGCAATTGCGCATTCGCCGTCCCGTCTCACTTCTGCGCTCAAAACGCGGCGGGATGCCCATGACCTGGGGCATCTTCTTCCCCCAGGTCGTCCTCCCCGAGGATTCCTTCGGCTGGACCGCCGAACGCAAACGCATCGTCATCCTCCATGAGCTGGCCCATGTCCGCCGCTGGGACACCCTGACTCAACTTCTGGCACAGATCGCCTGCGCGCTCTTCTGGTTCAACCCGCTGGTTTGGTATACCGCATCCCGCATGCGCATCGAGCGCGAGCTTGCCTGTGATGATCTCGTACTGCGCGCCGGATGCCGCCCCAGCGACTATGCCGAGGAACTTCTCGCGATCGCCGCTGGCTTCCAGGGCCGCGCCCGGATACGCATCACTGGCACTCTCGGCGTCCCCATGGCCAGCGCGCCTAAGATCGAAGGCCGCGTGCGCTCCATCCTTGATCTGCGCCGCCGTCCCGGCGCCATCACCGGCCTGGGCCTGTTCTGTGCCCTCGTGTCTGCTTCTGCCATCCTCGTTCCAAGCATGATCCTGCGCGCCAAATCCAGCACACCCGCGCCGGCTTTAACCGCACAGGGCGGCGCCATCCACTGGCTGATCAAGGGTTTCTCTCCCTCAGTAAAACCCACTTTCGTTCCCGACTCCTCTCGTGTGCCCGCCCCCGCCGTCACCCTTGAAAAGCGTCCCATCCCCGCTCCCGCCGTCCCTGAACCTCTTTCCAGTATCACTCTTGCCGCCAAGGGCCGCATTGACCCTGGTGCCCTGCTCCCAGATCTTGACCCCACGCCTGCGCCACAGCCCGCCCGCGAAAAGCCCGTCGCAATCCAACCCGCCATCGCCGCCGCCAGCCCAAAACTTCAAAAGCAACTCGATACCCTCCTCCCCCGCTTTGAGATTCAAAACCAAGCCCTCGACAAAACCCTCGCCTCGATCGCAGATCAAGGTCAATTCATCCTCGACATTGATTGGCCCGCACTGGAAGCGGCCGGCGTGCACGCATTTGACCCTGTCCGCTACCTGGGCCAGAACGTCAGTTACGCTGACATCCTTAAATCCATCCTGACGCAAGCTGCGCCGCCTGAGCGATCAGCTAACCGCCCTGTCTTTGTCGCCGTAGAAGAAACAGTCCGCATTGCCCCCCGCCACATCCTCCAGGCCAAAGGCATCTCCCGGGATTACGACCTTCGCGTCCTCTTGGCCGCTAAAAATGAACAAGGCCAGCTCCTCTGGGACACCCAAGCCCTCATCAACCGCATCAAGGAAGCCGGCGAACCTGGCGATTGGGACGTACCCGGCTTTGCTCAAATCCAGCTCACCGGCACCATCGCCCACATCAACGCGCCCCAGGAAACCCACGACCGCATCCGAAAGATCATCGCCACTGTCAGCGCCCAGTCACGCCCCCGTACCCCTAAGGCACCCTATGCCGCCGGCGTCAGCGCCCAACCCCTTCCTGAAACCCTTGATCTCGACCCCGCCAAAACGCTCGTTCTAAACAATGCCCCCGTCTGGAACGAAGTCGGATGGTTGAACGGCGCATCCGCCGTCAGCGCTAAACGCTCCTCGGAAGGCGCATGGAGCTTCACCGTCGCAGACCTGGGAGGCGCTGAAACCTGGTACCGCCACATCACCTCGCCCGTCCTGGCCGAGCGCTATCCCTTCCTCGTGGTCCGTTACCGCGCCATCGGCCTCGATGATTCCGGCCCCTACGGCATTTGGATGGACGACGGCGTCGGCCCAAACATGGGCGGTTTCTCGCCCCTCATCACTCCAAACTTCATCTCTGACGGCACCATCCGCGAAGTCCGCGCTGACGTCCGCCTCTCTCCTAAAGCCAAATCCAACAACCCCGGCCCTCTTGCCGGTTCCCTCGCCGTCGGCGTACACGCCGCCCCCGGCCAACGTGCTACCTTTGAAATCATCCAGGTCCGCTTCGAGGCCGACCCTGCCGCCCCCAATGCCCCCGTCATCCTCGACCAGGCCGCCGCTTTCAACATCGTCGACGACCTGGGCAAACCCATTCAAGGCGCATCCGTCCGCGCCATGGCCGATTATGAAAATCTCTCCACCACCGCCCACACTGACACCGACGGCAATGCCAGCGTCTCCTTCGCCCGTCCACCCTCCATCAGCCTTTACACCCGTCCCAACCGCGATAAAAACGAGCAAACGCCCGGCATGCTCATCCAGGTCTCCAAAGAAGGCTATGGCTCGCGCATGTACCGCATTCCCTTCCCCCTCCCCACCCGCATCATTGCACGCCTCGACCCTGTCGCCTCAGCACGCGGGCGGGTTCTCGACATCTCGCAAAAACCCGTCGAAAACGTCGGTGTCATGATTGAGGTCCACAACGCTAAAACCAATCAGGTCGCCCAGCGCACCGCCCTCACCGACAAAGACGGCCTCTGGGTCACCGATCCCTTCCCCATCGGGCTGGACTGGCACGTCGATGCCGTCCGCGCACTCGACACACGCTACATTCAAAAGGAATGGCTCGACAAGGACCAGTACGGCAAGCTTTCCTCCAAAGAACTCACCTCCCTGGAAACCACGATCACCCTGTCTCAGGGCGTCACGCTGTCAGGCCGCGTGATGGATGAAAATGGCAAGCCCGTCCCCAACTGCGCCATTGAATGCCTCTCCATGTCCGGCTCCATCCGCGTCACGCTCAATGCCAACGCAGATACCACCGGTCGATACACCATCGGCCCCATCGCCCCTGGACAGGCACGCATGGTCTTCCGCGGCGGCTACCATCAGCCAGCCGTCCAGATGGTCTACATCGCCGAAAACATTCCCACCCAGTATTTCAACACCACCCTCGCCAGATCCACCCCCATCCGAGGCCGCCTTGTCGACCGTCACGGCAAGCCCGTCGTCGGCGCATGGGTCCGCGTCCGCCCCTCCCAGAACGGTCCCGCCGCATTCGATAGCCGCACCGACAACAACGGCCAGTTCACCTACCCCAATGCCCCCGATAAAGTCTGCAAAGTCGAATTCATCCTCGAGGAAGGCATCCCCTTCTATGTCGTGGAAATGCCCACCGAACAACGCCTTCAGACCATCACGCTCTACAGCGGGCACGCCACCGTTTCTCCCCTTGTCCCCCGCGTTGCAGGCACCACAGACTATTTCATCCGAAGCGTCCAGCCCATCGAAGCCCTTCGCCGCGACCTCCGTGAAACCCTCGGCATCCGCCACATCCGTTCCGACGTCCTTGCCAGCAATGTCACCCTGGGCGCCGGCGGAACTGAAAAAGGCGCAATTCAGAAATATGCCATCCCCTGAACCCCGCACTTCCCCTCAACCCTCCGCATCATTCAACCCCAACAGCATCTCGCGCAGCCGTTTGCGCGCATCATGCAGCCTTCGCTTGACCGTCCCCTCAGGCACATCCAAAATCCTGGCCACTTCCACGCAAGGCCTCTCGTCTAGATAAAAAAGTGCCGCCGTCTCCCGCCCTATCTCCGGCAACGCCGCAAGCGCTTCGCGCACCAGTTGCTCCCGCTCAGCAGCCTCCATCACATCCACTGCTGTCTTCTCCACCGACACGGCATCTTGGTCAAACACCCCGCACTCATTGCGCCGCCTGCGCCCTATGCGATGGCATTCCGTCCGCACAATCTGCCGAAACCATCCGGCAAACGCCCGCTCATCCCGCAGATCCCCAAGACTCTCCAGCGCTCGCACAAACGAGCATTGCACCGCATCCTCCGCCAGATGCGCATCCCCCAAAAGCGCCCGCGCCAAACCGTGTGCGCTTTCTTGAAACCGGCTCACAAGTTCACGACACGCCTCTTCCTCGCCCGCGCGGCAACCTGCCAGGATTTGTGAAAGAACCAGCTCAGACATGCCGCGCCACTTCCTCCGTGATCACACCGTCTTCCACCAGCACGCTCAAGTTGTCCGCCAGCGTCTGGCACCCGTGCGGCAGCGGGCTCGTCCGATCCAGTAGATTCCGCCCGTCGATGATCGCCTGCCGCATCTCCCCATCCGGAATCAAAACCCCATACGCCGGCACGCGCCCCTTGCCCGAAACCGTTTTCACCAGCACCTGCGACACGCTCGCCCGCAGCGCCTGCGCCAGTTCACGCCTGAACACAGGCGCATGCTCTGCAGGTTGCGCATCAATCAGCCGCTGCACAGCCTCTTCCGGTGAATGGCAATGCAGTTGGGTGATCACCATATGTCCTGTATTTGCTGCCGTCACCGCGGCCTGCACCTCTTCGGCTGTCCGCAGTTCCGTCACCATGATCACATCCGGGTCCTGGCTCAGGCATGCCGCGATCCCCGCCCGTATGTCCGGCACATCAATCCCGACCTCCCGCTGCTGGATCAACCCCAGCTTGGGTGAAATGATCGCACTGATCGGGTCTTCCACCGTCGCAATATGCACTGACCTGAGCGTGTTGATGTGGTCCAGCACGCTCAACATCGTCGTTGTCTTGCCCGATCCGCTGGGACCGCTGAAAATCACCAGCCCCGCACGCTGATTCAACGCTCCCAGCACCGCCTCCGGCACGCGGCATTCTTCCGCCGTCGCAAATCGACTGCTAAGCAGCCGCACCGCCACCGTCGGGTCCCCCAGACTCCGCGCCACCGTCATCCGGCCCGACACCAGCCCCGGCACACCACACGAAACCACCACCCGCCCCAGTTCTCGACCGATGCGCCCAAGCCGTTGCGGCCCTACATGCGCCAATGCGATCCGTTCCACATCCTCTGCTGTCAGAACCGCGCCCGTTGTCCGCTCCAGTTTCCCATGCACACGCAATGTTATGGGTTCTCCCGGCAAAAGGTACACATCACTCGCTTTGCGCGAGTGCGCCAGTTGCAGCGCGCTTTCAAGCTCCGGTGAATGCGGGTGGGTCATGTCGTCTCTCCAGTTTGAATCAAGATGGGAATCAGTACTGCCAGCCCAACAATGGCCTTCACAAACAAAGACACTTGTCAGCACAAACAGGTTCGCTCTATTTCGGTCAAAAAATCTCAGACATGAATGCGCGATAACCCAATCACCCGAACGCATGTGCGAACTTAAATTCCAATAACCCCGGTCTCAAGCCCGCTTCACCCGGTGCTTGGTCATCGGCGCACCAGAAGAAAGCGCCGTCGTCCAATCGCTCTTCCACTGTTCATACGTTATCAAAGGAGACTTCGCGCTCCCCGCCATCCGCACCGGAAAACACGGCTGCCACGCCCGTCCTGACGCCTGCCCCGTCGGCTGGTAGCGCAAGTCCAAACTCCACCGCACCACATTCGTGTTATTCGCATTGCTCCGGTGCGGCGTGTACCGATGCATGAACACTACGCCGCCCTTGGGACACGGCGCAGGCTTCACCGGCAAGTGATTCGGAAATACCTTCGGGTCCACCTGCGTCCCACCCTCTGCCACATGGTCCAGATGTCCCAGCTTGAACGCATCCGGCAGCAGATCCATGCATCCGTTCTCCACCGTCGCATCCACCAGCGGCGTCCAGCACGTAATGATGCTGGAGTTATCCGAATCCTCCGTCGTCACGCCCGAATCCTGATGCCACGGCACGTTGTAGAAATAGTCCGGCTTGTCCCCCGTCAATGCGCGCGGACTCTTAGCACGCAGATGCTGGATCGGGTTACAGCTCAGATCCGCCGTCCCCTGCAGATCCTCCAGCGCATCCAGCAGATGCCGGTTGTTCAGAAAAGTAAATACATCCGGCAAAAGCGCCTGCATGATGTCCAGCCCCCGCTCGATCTCCTGGCACTGCGCATACAGCTTCGCAAAGCGCGTCTCAAACGGTTCATTCTCACACAAATCCGCAATCTTCCCCTCCGCCTGCAGCTTCCGCGCCCGCTCACTCAAAAACGCTGTAATGCCCCGCGTCAACGGCTCGTAGTCCGCCAGCGGAATCACATTCGGCGCCACCAGGCACCCATGCTCATGAAACTCCCTGACCTGTTCCTGCGAAAGCTTCTTCATAGACATGCCTGCCTGGATAGAGATGATCAGACTCCGTGCCCCTGCCCGGAACCCGTTCCCACTCACATCCCCGGACTATTGTCGAACTCAAGCGGCGGAATCACGTCCTGTTTCGGATTAAGCTTCAGCGGCTCCACCACGATCGGCTTGTCCGGTCCATTGTCCGTCGGCCACGCCTGAAGCTGCGGCAACTCCGACTTGGGCTCCTCCGGCATCGGCTGCGTCGGCACCTGCGTAATATCCACAGGTTTTTCCTTCACCGCAGGCGCCACCGTCTCATGTTTCGGCGTTGAATCCGCGCCCCATGGCGGACGCACCACCATCACAGGGAACATCAATATCGTGTCATAGCCGAACTTCAGCGGCTGTAAAAACATCTCACCTGTGTTGTCTCGGTTATACCCTTCGGTCTTGTACCCATCCAGCGCCGCCGTCGCATCCCCGTTATACGCACGCCGCAGATTCGCATCGTGCCGCTTCTCATACCCCGTCGGCAGGTCGCGGTGGTAATAGTTGTAATGGTCCACCGTCCCCGAATCGGTCATGAACACCGTCGGCTCCCAGCCGGAGCGATCCAACCCCTTCAGCGACGGTTCCGGGTTATGGTTCAGCCATTTTTCAGACGTCTTATAAAGCTTCGGCGTCTCCGGCCCCGTCGACGGCACCACCACGGCTTCGCCAACCGCCGTCCCCATCTGGTCCTGCCCCACCACCGCCTCTGGCTTGGCCTCACGCGACGGCACATCAAACACAATTCCGTCCGTCTCCACCCCAGGCTGCGTATTCGGATCACCTTCCGGATGGTAATAGTGCTGCGCGCAGCCGCTCGTACCCAACGCCAGCGCTGCCAGCCCAACCGTCAACCAACCCTGTTTCGCCTGTCGCATGCAAAAATCTCCGTACCGGCCAAAGCCCGGTGACTGGATTCTATCACGCAAACACCCCTGAAAACAAAGAAGGCCCGCACCCGCGCAGGCCTTCTTCTGCAACATCTCTAGTATCCGCCCGCCATCGGGCGCATTTATCCCTTATAAATCTCCGGCTTCTTGGGGTATTCCCCGCCCTTGGTCTCATCTGCCTGATATCGGATGTACACCCGCTCATCCCAAAGCTCCAGCAGCGTCACCAGCGTATATTCCGCCACTGACTGCTTGGGATGCAGCATTTTCCCCACCTTCCGCAACCCATGCGGGAACGGCCTGGTTAAGAGCTGCTCATACTCCTCCACCGTGATCTGCCCCGGTTTCTTCATGTACCACTCCAGCATCCGCTCCGCCACATCGCACGCATCCCAGAACGCCACGTCCGGCGTCTCCTTGGGGTTGTTGGGCAAGCCGAAAATCGAAAGATACTCCGCACGCATCGCCCGCTGATGCTTCGCCAGCGGCGAGTCCTGATTCCTCACCGCCATGCCTGAGCAATGCGACCGCCCCGTGAAATCCGGATGCAGAATCTCAATGTAGTTGCGTGCGCACTTCTCCACCGTCGCCGAACGGTTTTCCGCATCCATCACCACGATGTTCGCGCCCGACCAGAATTTCCCATACCGCTGGATGAACTCCAGCGCCCCCGGCGTCGTGTCGTTGTAATAACTGCACATCCGCAGCATCGGCAGCGGAAACAGCTCATCCTTGGGCTCCACGTCCAGATGCAGCCCCGAACCCGTCCCATCCATCAGCAGCGCACGCCGCGCCCCCTTGGGTGAAAAACCAGGCTTGACCTTCGACTTCTTGAAATGCGTGATCGGGTCATCCACGTTCTTCGCGTGCAGCGTGCCCCGATCCGTATTGGGGTCAAACACCACGCGGCATTTCTCGCTCATCGCCAGCCCCGTCCCCTTCCCCGTCTTCTTCTTCCCCGCCGCACACTCCCGAAATCCCCTGAAACACAAATACTCGCTCAGTGATCGGCTCAGCGCCATCTCCGTCTCATTAAAACCCGTCGCCGCCTGAAACTCCTTCTCATACGTCAACACATACTCCACCCAAGGCTTGCTCTCCGGATACTTCACCGCATCCGGAATCGCCTTCATCCGCTCCTTGTGAAACTTCACCGCCCCCGCCCGCACCGCCTTCTTATCCAGCATCGGTGAATCAACCACCACCCGGTCCAGCGCCACCTCGGGATTCATCGCATCCCACTTGAGCACAAAATCCGCATAGCTCTTCGCCTCAGCCACTGCATCGGGAAAGTTCTTGGACATGCAATCCTCTTTCAATATTTAGTGAACATTCAGTTTAAATCGGCCCCACATATGACCATTCCCCCCACCCCCCTGTCAAGACACCCCTCCCTCCAAACCGCGCCACGCCCCTGAAAATAAGCGACCTTCAGCCAGACAACCTCTTCTCCACCTTATCCCTTTTACCTTATCCCTTGTACCTTTCTTCCTCACATCCCCTTGAGCCCCGGCCACACCTTCTCCGCAAACCGCCGACCCATCATCCGCTGCCCCTCCGCATCCGGATGCAACCCGTCATACAACCGTGCCGCATCCCCCTCCCCGCACAACTCGCAACCATTCGCATACATCATCTTCTTGTCCCCATGCTTCTGAAACGTCTCCACGATCTCCCGCACCACCTCCCGGCTTGCCGGCACCGTCAGCGGCCCCGGCCCTGTCCCCCCATCCCTTTCAAAACGCGACGAATAGATCGTCGATATCACCGCAATCGGCAATTCCGGCTTCGCCTCCCGCACCACCTGCAAAAACCCTGCAATCGCCATCCTCAGCCCCCGATCCGAATACACACCCGACCCCACCACGTTGATCCCAAAACAGCACACCAGGTAATCCAGCTTCAGTGTCCGGATGTGCCGCGCAATCACCGTCTCCGCGAAACACGCGCCCCCCAATCCCAGATTGATCGGCTCAACCCCCATCAGCTTCGCAGCCACGCTCGACCACGTCTCCGTCGGCCCATCCGACTGCCGCCCATGTGTGATCGAGCTTCCATAAAACAACACCAGCGGCTTATCCATCGCCTTTGCCGCTCCCAGCACAGTCCCATCATCCACCGCAATCGACTTGATCTTCGTCGCGATGTACTGCCAGTTCATCCACAGTTCAATGTCATGCTCCCGCCCGTCCAGCCCGTCAAACATCACCGTTTCCGCACCCTTTTCAAGCGTCACCCGCCCATGCAGCGCCCCATCCACCACCAAATCAAAATGCCGCCCGCCCCGGTCATCCCCAACCACTTCCATCACCACCCGCCGCGTCGCGCTTCGCACCCGCAGCCGCACCCCTGAAGGCTCCATCACCTTCACCCGCCCGCTCTTATCCAGAAAATCCACCATCCCCCGCGGCACGCGGCAAAACTGCAACCGCCCCTCCTCATTCACCCACTTGTCCGCCGCTCCAAACCACTCCAACCCCAACAACTCGCCAGCCGTATAAACTTTCATCGCTCACTCCAACCATAAAACCACACCGCCGCCACACACGCCGCGCGGCAAACCCCAACAGAATAAATCACCCTTACCCTGAAATACTCAACCCCTCAACTCCGAATGCCATGGCGCAAGCCACCACATCAACAAATACCCTCCTTGTAAATGCCTCTTCCTCTGACCAGACCCTGAACCCCAGACCCTTCCTCAAACAAACCGATACGAATACAAATCTGCATCCTTCACCACAAACCGCAGCCGCACCGGTCTCCCAGCCAATTGCCCCACACTCCCCCCAGCCCAGGAAATGCCCAGCTCAAGACTGTCACCCAACACCTCCAGGCAATCCGCTTCCGAGAAACCGGGAATCACTTCTCCCTCCGCCGTCTGAATCTCCACTTTGCACCCCCCCGCTGCGCTTGTGGCGATATTCAGCACCAGCCGCTCACCCGCAAACACGATCGGCTTCGTCACCAGCTCGCCCCCATCCCGGCCCGCATGCACCGACACAAACCCATCCACGCGGATCGTCTGACGCCGCACAAAATTTCCCTCCCCGCGCCAATAACCTTCGATGGTAAAAAGCGACAGTTCCTTAGGCGCACCCGTCACATCCGACTCCGTCTCCAGCAGCCCCCACCCCTGGTAACAATCGCCGTAGGTCCAGCTCCCTGCTGTCCTCAGCCCCGGCCTGATGAATGTCTCATCATGCCGCTTGAACGTCTTCCCATCCCGGCTCGCCATGAACTGCGTATCCGTCACCGCTGCCCCATACCGCTCCATGAGGCTCGCCCTCAGCTTCCGATGCTCCAGTTCCGGCAGCCGCTCGATCACCTCCGACCACTTGCGCTCCACATAACGCGCCGGGAATCCCACGAAAATATGCGGCGCACGGTAATACGGCACCACATGATTCGTGTAAAGCTGCTCCCGAGGTGCACCCGGAAATTCCAGATCCTCCGTTTCCGTCCAATTCAAAAAATCCTTCGACACACACGTCTTGATCACCCGGAAATTGCTTTGGATATCCCGTACATACGCCCGATACTCTCCCCGCGTCGCATCCCAGAACGCCAGGTTCTGCGAGTCATACTTGTCCTTGGTCATCACCGGCTCATCCCGCATCAATTCCCAATTCAGCCCGTCCGCGCTCTTCAGCGCGTACAGCTTCGCCCCCGGCCACGTCATACACGCGCCCAGCGCCTTAAACCGCTCATCAGGCTTGCAGTTCGGGTTCACATCCAGATACGGCGCAAACCCATGTACCCCCTTGAAATCCGCCCCAAAACCCACAAACACAATGTTGTTCTTCTTTGACCCATCCACCTCAAACAACCCCAATTCCGGCCTCACCCAAGTCACCCCGTCCTTACTCTGGGCGTAACCGATCTTCACCGGCCGCTCTGTTTTCTTCCCCTTCTTCTCCCCTTCTGCCGGCGGGCTGATCCGCAGATCCCACGACTGGTAATACATCCGGAATATCCCCGATGCCTTATCCCAGAAATAAGTCTTGTACCCCCCGCACATGTTCCCCTCCCATGCGTTGTTCGTCTGAAACGCAATCTCTTTCATCACCGGACTGTGCAGCCGCAGCGAAGCCTTCCCCCCCAGCCGCTCTATAAGCCCATCTTCCACAAACAATTCCATCCGCCCGCCTATGTCCGTGGCCGTGTAGCCGGTTGCCATCGAGTCAGTCGCCTTGAAATCCGCCATTGCGCACCTCCTGTAAAAAAACCAACACAAATCCTAACAACTTGCCCTTCTCCTGCTGAATGCTCAATGACACGCAATCCCAAAGAATGAAACGCACTTCCACATCGCCCCGATAGCCACCCCGGTCTGCACGCCCCCGCCCTGAGGACATCCCCGACCTCAACCACCAGATCAACCCGGCAACCACACGCGGAACTTCATGGACAGACACCCCTGCTTCCCCGCTTTATTGTTGCCATAGACCCTGAAAACCCTGTTCGGCGGCGTGTTTCGTATTGTTTCAGAAACCCTCCGCTGGCACACCCACTATCGGAGCATCCCATGACCACTCTCACCCCCGCCCCTTCCCGCAAAAACCTCCTTCGCAGGTTTTTTGCCCCCTCGGCTCACACCGGCGCCCCGCAACCCCTCCGCGCTCCCCAATTCATGGAAAGCCTGGAACCCAGGCTCGTCCTCTCCTCGCCTCTGGCCATGTTTGAGCCAACCATCCGCATCAACCCCATCCAGGTCTCCATCGGCGAAAATGCCGGCTTCAGCTACATTGTCGCCACCCGAACCTCCCTCAACCTCGCCGCTGAACTCAACGTTTCCTTCGATATCGACGGCTCCGCCTCTCTCGGCTCAGACTACAAAATCACCAGCATTGACGGCAAAACCAACTACACCAGCTCCTTCACCTTCAAAGCCGGTGTCGCTGTCACCATGCTGAAGGTCCAGGCCAATGACGACGTCAGCATAGAAGGCTCGGAAAACATCTCCTTCAACCTCACTTCCGGCACCGGATACCAGCTCGATATCAACCACTCCGCCTCCCTCACCATCACCGACAATGAGCCCACGGTGAAAGTCGTCTCCCTGCCCGTGGCCATCCAGGAAAAAGCAGGCTTCACTTTGATCACCGTCCTGCGCGCCGGCGGCAATCTTTCCAGTGAACTGGAAGTCCCCTTCTCTCTCGCTGGCTCCGCATCCCTCGGCACGGATTTCAAGGTCACCACTGCCGACGGCAAAACCACTCTCACCGATTCTTTCACCTTCAAAGCCAACAGTTCCGTCGCCGTCCTAAAGGTCCAGGCCATTGAAGACGCCAAAATTGAAGGCTCCGAATACGTCACCCTCTCTCTGGGCAAGAGCGACTCCTTCGGCCTCGACTCCAAAAGCTCCACCCGCATCACCATCATCGACAATGAACCCACCGTGAAGCTCAACCCTCTGAACGTGTCCATCAATGAAAATCTCGGCTTCACCACCATTGTCGCCACCCGCACCGGCTCCTTGAAAAATGCCCTCGAAGTCGACTTCGATCTTTCCGGATCCGCCTCCCTGGGCAGCGACTTCAAGATCACCAGTCTCGACGGCAAAACCACCTTCACCGATTCCTTCGCCTTCAGCGCCAACAGCCGCGTCGTCACCCTCAAGATCCAGGCCATTGATGACACCAAGGTCGAAACCTCCGAAAGCCTCACACTCTCCCTTAAGACGCCATCCGGTGAAGCTTCCTTCGGCCTCGATGACAGCCACAGCGTCTCCGTCACCATCAAAGACAACGAACCCGTCGTGAAGCTCAACCCCGTCTCCGTCTCCATCAATGAAAACCTCGGCTTCACCACCATCGTCGCCACCCGCACCGGATCCCTTAAAAACAGTCTGGATGTCTCCTTCGACCTCTCCGGCTCCGCCACCCTGGGCAGCGATTTCAAAATCACCAGCCTCGACGGCAAAACCACCTTCACTGACTCCTTCACCTTTAGCGCCAACGCCGCTGTCATCATCCTCAAGATTCAGGCCATCGACGACACTAAAATCGAAGGGTCCGAAACCCTGGGCATCTCCATCGTCGCTGGTCCAGGCGCGCCCACCTACAACATTGATGCCAAGCACTCCGCCGGCATCACCATCGCCGACAATGAAGCCTACATAAAACTCAGTCCACTGAGCATCAGTCTCGGTGAAGCCGGTAAATTCGCCTACGTCGTTGCCACCCGCGTCGGCGGCAATCTCCGCGAATCCCTGGACGTCTCCTTCAGCCTCTCCGGTGATGCAAGCTTCGGCACCGACTACAAAATCACCAGCGTCGACGGCAAAACCACCTTCACAAACGCCTTCACCTTTAACGCCAATGCCGCCGTCACCACATTGAAAATCCAGGCCATCGATGACACCAGCGTCGAAGGAGATGAACACGCTGGCCTCACTCTCACCGCTCCCGTCGGTGCCAGCTATTCCATCGATTCCAAGGCCTCCGTCTCTGTCACCCTCATCGATGACGAGCCCACCGTTCGCATGGGCGCTCTCAAGTCCACCGCTTCGGAAAACCTCGCCACCATCAACAAGGGCTTCGTCACCATCACCAGGTCGCTGGGCAACCTCTTAAACCCGTTGGACGTCGAATTCACCATCACCGGTGACGCCGACATCAATGAGGACTATCAGCTCCGCTCGCTCCTCACCAACAAGAGCGTCACCACTGAAGTCCGCGACGGCGTCCTTATCGGCAAAGTCACCTTCCCGCGCGGCGTCTCCATCCTCAACCTCACCGTCGGCGCCCTCCCTGACAAGGATGCCTCCGAAGGCACGGAGAGCGTCACACTCAAGCTCATCGATCTTCCCCCCTACGCTGTCGATGACGATCACGATGATGCAAACGTCGATATCTACGACGGCAAATCCGTCTCCTTGAACATCGGCCACATCGGCTCATCCCTCAAAATCACCACACAGGCCAGCCTCACCGTCAGCGCCGGCCCCTCTCCCTCCATCAACCTCACCACGGCAGTCGGCGCAGGCCTATCAGCCACCGGTCGCGACGCTGCTTACACCTACACGTACCTCAGCGCCGGTTCACTGGTGAACCGCATCACCTTCACGTCCTTGACCCTCGAAGGCCTCCCCTTGGAATCCGCCGTTCTCAACCTCAACTTCAATGCAGGCACACGCCCTGAAACACTCCTCAACAAAACCATCCTCTTCCTCCCCGCAGGCACCGCAGGCGCCGACGGCACATTCACCGCAAATGGCGTCCTCTCCGTCTCAGCAAGCGTTACCGGCGCATTCCGCCTGATCTAAAACCCACCACCACAGCCAACCGATCACTCCAGACCGGGCTTTCTCTCCAAAGGAAAGCCCGGTTTTCTTTTCATATGCCCCCCACCGTCACTACTGTCACTGGCCGCCGCGCCAGTGTCTCGTTTGCGGGGGACGCGCCTCCTCCCCCCGCCCGAACCCACCCCCTACCCCCCTGAAGGAGTTGACAGATTCGAGAGGGACATTTCTATTCGTGCCAAAACCGGTGACATTTCTATCCGCGCGCGGCACCCCTGAACATGGGTGTAGTCCAAGTTTCCGGCGAATGTCGATAAGAGTTGTAGTAGACCGG
>CAZGOM010000101.1:0-20230 GCA_964527265.1 uncultured Phycisphaeraceae bacterium
ATTTGGATCGGTTCCTGGTGACGCCCAGCGCGGAGGTGGTGCGCAAGGACCGGCAGGCGCATGCGGTGTTTGTGAGGCGCAAGTCGCTGTTGCTGGCGGTGTTTTTTGAGCCTTGCACGGTGCAGGTGCCGGGGTTTGCGGGGAGCGTGAGGGTGAGCATGCCTTGCACGCTGATGGTGCAGCACAAGGCGGGACAGGTGGTGATCTGGGCGAGCAGCCCGGAGCATGCGTCGGGGATTTTGAAGGTGAATTTGAGGTTTGCGCAGGGGGCGATTCTGGACCGGGAGGTGGAACTGGAATTGCCGAGCGGGGTGGATGCGGGATCGACGGTGGGGACGGGGATTGTGGTTGGTTAGGGAGGGGGGGGAAAGAGTACAGGGTACAGAGTCTCGAGTACAGAGTTTTAGGAGGCGGAGTCCTGCGTCCTGTGTCTTGGGTTGAAGAAATAGAGAAGAGGGATTGTTCAGAGTTAAGAGTTAAGAGATTGGAGTTGAGGCAGTTAGGAGGGGAGGCTTGTGGGTGTGCGACAAGATTGCTTGTCAGATGGGTTGACATACATGGGATGGAGGGGATAGAGTTTAGGCATGCCTAAGTTGTTGGCTTCGCTTTTGACGCTGTTGGTGGCCCTGTTGTACGGGGCCAGCGCGATGGCGTCTTCGGGCGGGGCGGTTGGGGCTATGGGTGAGGTTTGCCTGTCCCCAGTGGGAAAGATCTGCGTGGTGCATGGGGGGGCCGTTAACGCGCATGCACATTCGCATGGACATGGTGAAAAGCGTGATGCGGCGTGCGGGGTTTGTCTTGAGTCGCAGAGCTGTTGGCCTCAGAATACGGATGAACAACTGGCGCCTTCGGGCGCGGCGCGGGAGCGCTGGGTGGCGGCGTTTTTTGCGCTGGTGACAGTGCAGGTGGAGCAGACGACGTTTAAGCCGATCTCGCGGGGACCGGCTGAAGAGTGCGGGGTCTGGGGGAGCGACTTTGCGCTGTTTCGATCAACCCATCTTTTGATTTAGGCCTGCAACGGGCCGGATGACCTGGACAACTGGCAAAAGGCCAGGGTCGGGAGTCTTGTGTTTTGGATGTTTCGGGTGTTTCACATACGGATTTTTCTTTAAGCGCAGAGGTGTGCAGTGGCACGTCAACGTCGATTGGCATTGTTATTGGGTGGGTTGTGGCTCTGTGGGGCCGTGACAGGATGCGCGAGCTATGAGGCTTCGCCGCTGGATGTGACGGGGACGCGGGAGGCGTGGCTGAATCGTTTGCCGACGGGGGAAGATGCGGGGGCGTACGCCAAGCGTCTGAGCGAGCAGGAGGGGCGGCAGGCAGAGGCGTTTGATGTGAATGATGGGCTGACTTTGGCGGAGGGGGAGGCGGTGGCGCTGGTGTTCAACCCGGACCTGCGGGTGGCGCGGCTGAAGATCAACGTGGCACGGGCGACGGCGGCGAATGCCGGGTTGTGGGAGGATCCGACGGTGGGGGTGGACCTGGAGCGGATTCTCAAGAGCGTGGACAACCCCTGGATCGTGGGTGCGACGATTGATATCACGATCCCAATATCAGGACGGCTGGAGGTGGAGAAAGAGCGGGCGGGCAAAGCGCTTGCGGCTCAAGTGCAGCGCGTGGCGGCGCAGGAATGGGCGACGCGGGCGGCGGTGCGGGAACTATGGGTGGCCTGGTCGGCGCAGAAGGAACGATTGGGGCTGGAGAAGGAACTTGTTGCGCGGCTTGGAGATGTGGCGGAACTGGCAGGGAAGCAGGAAGAAGCGGGATCAATGTCGCGGATTGAGACGCGGCTGTTCCACGTGGAACTGGAGGGTGCGCGGGCGGAATTGATCGCACGGGAGGCACGGGTGGCGGAGATGGAGATTGAGTTGAAATTGCTGCTGGGGTTGTCGCCCAAGGCGCCGGTGACGCTGGTGCCGAGCGTGACGTATACGGGAGTGGAACAAGTTGAATTGAAGGAACTTGAAACGCGGAATCCGGAGTTGGCGGCGGTGCGGGCGGAGTATGACGTGGCGGAAGAGAGTTTTCGGCTGGAAGTGAGGAAGCAGTACCCGGATCTGACGATTGGGCCGGGGTACAAGAACGAGGATGGGGCGTCGCGGGCGCTTTTCAGTGTCGCGATGCCGCTGCCGCTGTGGAACCAGAACAAGCAGGGCGTGGCGGAAGCGGGAGCGCAGCGGGATGTGGCCAAGGGGGAGTTTACGGCGACGTATGAGCGGCTGGGGGCGAAGCTGGCAATGGCGCAGACGCGCTATGAAGCGGGCAGGAAGGTGCGGGAAGCGGTGGAGGGGAAAGTGTTGCCGCTGGCGGATGAGCAGGAGGCGAAGGTGCGGGAAGTGGCGGGGTTGGGCCGCGTGGATCCGCTGCTGATTTTGCAGGCGATCCAGACGCAACATCAGGCGAAGGTGAGGCTGGTGGAGGCGCGGGAGGCGGAATCCGTGGGTGCCGTGCGCGTGGAGGAACTGCTTGGGCCAGTGAAGGTCGTGGTGTCAGAGACGCAGAAATCAGTTGAAGAAGGAGGCAAATAATGAACTTTTTGAAAAATAACGTTGCTGAAGGAAGCGGGATGAAAATGGGTAAGAAGATACATGTTTCGGGTGTTGGCGCGGCCTGCCTGATGGTGGCGCTGGGAGCTGTTGCTGGATGCAAGGAGGAGCCAAAGAAGGCGGCGGTTGAGGAGCATGCGAAGGCGGCGGTGACCAACCGCGTGGATATCGGGCCGTTGGTGCGGCAGAACCTTGGGGTGACGTTTGCGAAGGTGGAAAGCCGGGCAGTGACGCGGACGCTGCGTGTGCCGGGGACGTTTGAACTGCTGCCCACGGCGCGGCGGGAGTACCGGACGCCGGCGGCGGGAAAGGTCGAACTGATGGTGGAGCAGTACCAGCGGGTGGAAGCTGGGAAGGTGCTTTATCGGATGGATTCGCCCAGGTGGCGGGAACTGCAGGAGGAGATGATCGAAGCCGAGACGGGGGTGAAGCTGGCGCAGGCTGCGGTGGAGAGCATCGGGCCGATGATCCAGGCGCATGAGACACACCATGCGGAGGTGCAGAAGGCGGTGGATTTGTGGACCAAGCGTTTGGAGCAATTTGAGAAATTACAGGCCGCGGGGGGCGTGAGGGGGGATGAAGTGGTGCAGGCCAGGGCGTCGCTGGCGACGGCACGGGCGCAACTGACGGAGACCCTCGAAGGCGAAGTGGAACTGGCGGGGAAGAAGGCCGAGGGTGCGGCGCGGCAAGAGGCGGCCAAGGCGCGGATGGGGGTGCTGCTGGAAGCGGCGGCCTCTCTGACGGGCAAGAGCGCGGCGGAGCTGGGGGTGGTGAAGGATGGGAAGCCTGCGTGGCAAGGGATTTCAGGGATCGAGGTCACAGCGCAATCCGCCGGGGTGGTGGAGAAGCTGGATGTGGTGACAGGGGCGTGGGTGGAGGCAAATTCACTGGTGCTGGTGAGCGTGCAGCCGGACATGGTGCGGTTTCGCGCGCGGGCGATGCAGAGCGATATCGGGAGGCTCAAGGACGGGATGGAGGCGAGCGTGGTGCCGCCGCAGGGGGGCGGGCTGGGTGATGCGGGAGCCATCGCCGGGACGCTGGCAATCGCGCCGACGGCGGATGGGGAGCGGCGAACGATTGAGCTGGTGATGATGCCCAAGAAGATGGAGGGTTGGGCGAGGCCGGGGATTGCGGGGTATCTGGAGATTGTGGTGGGTGGGAAGACGACGGCGGAATTGGCCGTGCCGATGTCCTCCGTGGTGCGGGATGGGACGCAGGCACTGATCTTTCGGCGTGACCCGGCAGACCCGAACAAGGCGATCCGCATGCCGGCGGACCTGGGGGCCGATGACGGCCGGTGGGTGGTGATCAAGAGCGGTGTGAAGGAAGGGGATGAGGTGGTGGAGGATGGGGTGTACCAGTTGATGGTGGCGACTTCAGGGTCGATCACCAAGGGTGGGCACTTTCATGCGGATGGGAGTTTTCATGAGGGGAATCATTGAGGAAGGGTCTGGGGTCTAGGGCCTGGGGTCTGGTCAGAAGAAGAAATAGAGAACGGTAAGAATTTATGCTTAAAGAATTGATTCGATTGTCGCTGAAGTATTGGGCGCTGGTGCTGGTGGCGGCGGTGGCGCTGGTGGGGTACACGCTGGTGCGTTTGCCGCACATGGCGGTGGATGTGTTTCCGGAGCTGAATGCGCCGACGGTGGTGATCTTGACGGAGGCGGGGGGGCTGGCGGCGGATGAGGTGGAACAGTACGTGACGTTTCCGATCGAGTCGACGGTGAATGGGCTCCCGGGGGTGCGGCGATTGAGGAGCGCGAGCGCGACGTCGCTATCGCTGGTGTGGGTGGAGTTTGACTGGGGAACGGATATTTACCGGGCGAGGCAGCTGGTGAGCGAGCGGCTGGCGGGAGTGCGTGAGGTGCTGCCGGAGAATGCGCATGCGGAGATCACGCCGATTACGTCGATCACGGGGGAGATCATGTTGCTTGCACTCAAGAGCCCGGATGGCTCGGTGAGTGATCTGGAATTGCGGGCGTATGCGGAGTATGAACTGAGGAACAAGCTGCTGGGAGTACCGGGTGTGTCACAGGTGGCGGCGATCGGGGGGGAACTGCCGGAATACCAGATCAATGTGAAGCAGGATCGGCTGGCGCTGTATGGTCTGACGATCCAGGATGTGATCGCGGCGGCCAAGGCGTCGCACAGCACGGCGAGTGCGGGGTATCTGGCGGATGTGGATCGGCAGGAATTGCCGATCCGGCAAACGGCTCGGGTGGGGAGCATCAACGACATCAAGGCGACGGTGGTGACGCACAAGAACGGCACACCCGTGACCATCGGCGAAGTGGCCGATGTGGTGCTGGGACCGGCGCCCAAGCGTGGGACGGCGGCCAATCAGGGGCAGTCCGCCGTGGTGATGACGATCCAGAAAGCACCGGGCGTGAACACGCTGGCGCTGACGGGGCAGATCGATAAGACGCTGGATCAAGTGGAAAAAAGCCTGCCGCCGGGGATGGTGATCAACCGGCAGGTGTTCAGGCAGGCGAACTTCATTTCGCGGTCGGTGAGCAATGTCGTGAAGGTGCTCAGAGATGCGACGATCATCGTGGCGGTGATCCTGATTCTGTTTTTGATGAATGTGCGGACGACGGTGATCACGCTGACGGCGCTGCCGCTGTCGCTGGCGGTGGCGCTGCTTTCGATGGATGTGCTGGGGATGACGCTGAATGTGATGACGCTGGGGGGATTGGCCGTGGCGATCGGGGAGCTGGTGGACGACGCGATCATTGATGTGGAGAACGTGCATCGGCGGCTGGAGGAGAATTCATTGTTACCGGTGGAGAAGCAACGGGGTCTGGTGGATGTGATTTTTGATGCGAGCAATGAGATCCGGTCTTCGGTGGTGTATGCGACGGTATTGATCTGCGTGGTGTTTTTGCCGCTGATGTTTCTGGATGGGTTGGAAGGGAAGTTCTTTAAGCCGCTGGCGGCGACGTACATCGTTTCGATCATGGCATCGCTGGTGGTGGCGTTGACGGTGACGCCGGCCCTATGCCGCGTGATGCTCAGGACGCCCAAGCATAAGGATGGGGGGAAGCACGAGACGGATGGCGTGCTGGTGCGGTGGCTGAAGCGTGGATATGAGCCAGTGCTGCGGTGGGGGTTGAACAGGCGGAAGCTTGTTTTAGGCTTGGCGCTGGCGGCAGTGGTGGTGGCGGTGCTCGTGGGGCGGACGTTTGGGACGTCGTTTTTGCCGGAGTTTAAGGAAGGGTCGTTTACGGTGTTTGTCTCCAGCCCGCCGGGGACGTCGCTGACGGAATCCAACCGCGCGGCGGTGGGGGTGGAGAAGCGGCTGATGGAGGTGGAAGGGGTGACGAGCGTGACGCGGCGAACGGGGCGCGCCGAGCGAGATGAGCACGCGGAGCCGGTGTCGGCCAGTGAGCTTGAGGTAACGCTGGCACCGGAGGCGAAGAATGCGGATGTACGGCGGAAGATCGGGGAGATCGCGGCGAGTGTGCCGGGGTTGACGGTGCAGGTGGGGCAGCCGATCGAACATCGGCTGTCGCACATTTTGTCGGGGACGCCGGCGGCGATTGCGATCAATGTTTATGGGGAAGATTTATCGGTGCTGCGAGGGTTGGCCAAGCAGATCGAGGGTGAACTCAAGACACTGCCGGGGGCGCGCGATGTGACGGCCAACCGGGAGGTGATGGTGACGTCAGTACCGATCCGATACCGACACCAGGATCTGGCTGCGGTGAACCTTTCACCCGCGGCGGCAGCCGAGCAGGTGGAGGCGGCGTTGTATGGGCAGACGGTGGCGCAGGTGAATCAGGGCGTGCGGCGGTATGCCATGGTGGTGCGTCTGGCGGAAGAGGACAGGAAGCGTATCGACCAGATCAAGGCGCTGATTCTGCAGGGGGAATCGGGGCAGTTGGTGCGGCTGGCTGAAGTGGCGGATGTGGGGCTGGAGAAGACCAGCAACATCATTGCACGGGAGAACGCCCAACGGAAAGCGGTGATCTCCTGCAATGTGGCAGACGGGCATAATCTGGGCGATCTTGTGGCGCAAGTGAAGTCGAAGGTGGAGCCGATCGTTCACAAAGCGGGGTATACGGTGGAATTCGGGGGGCAGTTTGAAGCGCAGCAATCGGCGGCACGGACGCTGACCTTCGCAGGCATCGGGATCATCGGCGTGATGCTGGCGCTATTGCATCTTTCGACGGGGTCGCTGAGGGTGGCGGCGCTGGTGATGGTGAACCTGCCGCTGGCGGTGATCGGCGGTGTGGCGGCGATTTTCATCACGGATTCGATGCTGCATGTGATGCCGGGCGGTTTTTTCGGATTGTGGAATAACACGATGGGTATATTGAGGTTAGGAGGCGGCGGATATCAGCCGCCGGTGATTTCGATTGCCAGCCTGGTGGGGTTCATCACGTTGTTTGGGATTGCGGTGCGCAATGGGATTCTGCTGGTGAACCATTACCGGCAGTTGATGGAGGTGGAGAAAAAGCCGATGCTGGAGGCTGTGGTGCAGGGGTCGATGGAGCGGCTGGTGCCGATCCTGATGACTGCGCTGTGCGCGGCGCTGGGCTTGTTGCCGCTGGCGCTGGCGGCGGGCGAGCCCGGGAGCGAACTTCTGGCCCCGCTTGCCGTAGTTGTATTGGGCGGCCTGGTGTCGTCCACAGTGCTGAATTTGTTTGTGGTTCCGGCGGGATACCTTCTGGTGCATCGCGGGGGAACGAGCAAAACGGCAGAAACGGAATCTTCAGATGCGCCCGAGCGTTCGGGCGCCGTTTCCGGTGGAAACAAGGTTTAAGTCACTTTTTTTAAGAAGAGGTTTGTGATGCGGATGGAAGCAAAACTGGGTACGGCCATGTTGCTGGCGGCGGGACTTTTGATGGTGGGTTGCGAGGAAAAGAAGCCGGCAACGACGGTTTCGACCAATGCCCCGGCCAGCAAGACGCCGGAGAAGGACCATGACCACGATCATGATCACGACCATGACCATGGGCACGATCACGCGAAGATCGTGAACCTGGGGCCGGCGAATATCGGCAATTTCGTGGCGATCGCGGTGCGGGGCCAGGGGAAGGTGGAAGCAGGGAAGAATTACCCCATCACAGTGAGCGTGGCGCCGGCGGCAGGGAAGACTTCCCAGCCCTCAGCTGTGCGATTCTGGATCGGCACGAAAGACGCGAAGGGCTCAGTGAAGGCCAAGGGCGAAGTGGAAGACCCCAAGAAGCCGGGCGACTGGCATGAGCATGTGGATGTTCCCACGCCGTTGCCGGACGGGAGCAAGTTGTGGGTGGAAATTGATGAAGACAAGGCTGGGACAGTGGCGGGATCGTTTGATTTGAAGGAGTGAGAGATTTTGTCTCGGTTTCTGGGTTTTGTCAGAGAAGAGACTCAGGATTTTGATTGTGGAGAATTGATGCCGGGCCGGAGCGTGATTCGCTTTGGCCCGGTTTTTATTTTGCGAGGGAAGGTGATGGGGACGGGGTGGTGGGCATGGCAGAGACGGGGAGCTGGAGGGTGAAGGTGGCGCCGGTGTTGGGTCCGGCGCTTTGCGCGTTGAGGGATCCCTGCATTTCCTTGGCGGCGTTTGCGGCGGAGTGAAGGCCGAAGCCGTGGCCGTCTTTTTTGGTGGTGAAGCCCTGGTTGAAGATGCGGTCGATGTTTTCAGAGGCGATGCCGATGCCGTTGTCGGTGACGGAGATGTGAATCATGCTGTCGATTTTCAGGATGCGGACAGTGACGCGTTTTTCGGAGTGGGTGGTTTCCATGCATGCCTGGGCGGCGTTGCGGATGAGGTTGACGAGAATCTGGAGGGCTTTGTGTTTGTCGGCTTCCATGGGGCCGGTGGGCTGGAAATCGCGGATGACCTGGATGTTCTGGCGGGTGACATTGCCGTGGTTCAAGCGGATGGCGTCTTCAACGAGTTCGACGGGGCTGAGGCGCTCCTTGACTTGGGTTCCTTTGGCGTAGGACTGCTGCATGCCGACGATCATTTTGATGTGGTCGATGTTTTTACGGAGGGATTCGAGTTCGGTGAGGGTGGCGGTTTGTTCGACCAGGAGGTGGTCGGAAAGTTGTGTGAGGTAGGGGGCCAGTTGCTTGCCGCGCGGGTCGGAGGCCATGAAGGAAGCGAGGTTGGCTTCATTTTCCTTGAGGAGGGCGGCGATCTTGGGGAAGCTGGAGACTTTGGATTTTTTGGTGTTTTCGGTGAGGAGATTGGCGGAGACGTTGACGCTGTTTAAGACATTGCCGACGTTGTGAAGGACGTTGGTGGCGATTTGCGCCATGCCGGCGCTTCGGGACATGGCTTCAAGCTCGCGGTGCGTTTTCTCAAGCTCGATGGTGCGTTCCTGGACGGTTTGCTCGATGGTTTCATTGATGGTCTCAACGCGGGCCTGACGCTCGGCGAGGGCGAGGGATTCGTCCAACGTCTGTCGGATGGCGATGAGGAGGAAGATGTCTTCAAAGACGACCCAGCCGGCGTGTTCCAGCCAGCGCCATGTGCCGGGGGAGGTGGTGCCGAAGATGGAGAGAGGCCAGAACACACCGCGGAGGAAGTGATCGAGGGTGACAATGACAGTGGCGGTGGTCAGGACGCGCCAGTCGCGGTAGAAGGCGAGAAAAGCCAGGGATCCGAAGTAGTGGAAGTGGGTTTCAATGCGGCCGCCGGTGAGGTGGACCAGCAGGCCTGAGGTGAGCATCTGGCCGATGGCGATGGAATGGCGCGTGAATGCGGTGCCGGGGGCGACGAAAGTCATGAGGATGGGGAATGCGGCGATGCCTGCGCCGAGAAAGATGCTGGCCCAGACGTGAACGTTGGTGGTGTTTTCGCGACCGGCCCAAGTGTAAGGGGAGAGCCAGAGGGCAGCGGCGATGCCGATGACCCATTGAAAGGCCATCAGGACAGCGAACATGCGGTCGACTTTGCGGTAATGGGCGTTTAGTTGGTTGTTGTAAAGTTCCTGGGCGCGGGGATTGGTGGCGGACTGGGTGGTGAACAGCCATGCTATGGAATGCATTGGCCCTCCGGGTTAAGGCATGTGCTTGAGGGTGAAGAAAGAGAGCAGCCGTAGACGGGTGTTTGTGCGGCCTGCGGTGTTTGGCTGTTGAGGAGGTTGATGATGGAAGCCTGGCCGATGCTGGGGCCTGCATGGCCGCGGGAGGCGGTGACGGCGCCGCTAAAGAGAAGATCACCGGAGGGGGAATAGAGAAAGACATGGCCGGAAGTGGTGGCGCCAAAGAGGGCGGCCTGAGCACCGTCGACATCAATGCGGGGGGTGACGTCGTTCATTTCCCCGGCGGCGGTCCAGAGGGAGGTTTGAGTCCACTGCGGATCGGTTTGAAGGTCCGCGGGCACCATGAAGAGGACGGCGGCCTGGGCTTTGCCGGGGTGCAGCTCGAGGATGTGGGCAAGTTCGTTTAAGGCAACCTGGGTACACGGGCAACGCGGGTGGGCGAACATGATGAGAGTGGGCTTGTCGGCGGCGCGGGAAAGGGTGGACTGAGTGGGCCAGGAACGGTTGGGCGCGGCCTGGGTGCCGGGGGTGTATTCATAGACCAGCAGTGCGCCGGTGCCAGTGATAACGGCACAAAGCCAAAGCAGCCCGAGCAGGAGCTGGAGTGAAGGTTTCATGGGCGGGCCACCGGGCAAGAACGAGAGGTAAGGACTTTTCAGCATAGAGACTAATGGTGGCTTGTAACACTGGCAAGTGTTTTATTGTCAACGGTGGTATTTCATTGAACGAAGGGGCCAGTGTGAAGTAAAGTACATGGATGAAATGTGCTGGACATATCAGATGACCTTGATTCGCAGCTATGCTTGTCGATATCAGGCGAGTGCGGAATAGATAACGGGTGGATCCATGAACAACCGAATTTTGATTGTTGACGATAATGCAGATATTCATGCGGACTTCCGCAAGATCCTGTGCCCGCCGGAGGAGACGACAGATCTGGACAAGGCGGAGTCCGCATTGTTTGGTGGAGCCGTGCAGACTAAGACGGTGACGGCGTATGAGTTGACGTCGGCGTATCAGGGGAGGGAAGCGATTGAAATTGTGCGCAAGGCAGCGGAGGAAAATAATCCGTTTGCGCTGGCGTTTGTGGATGTGCGCATGCCGCCGGGGATGGATGGTGTGGAGACGATCAAGGAACTGTGGAAGATCGACCCGGACCTGGAGGTGGTAATCAGCACGGCGTATTCGGATTATTCCTGGGAGCAACTGCGCGAGAAGCTGGAGCAGGCGGACTGGCTGCTGATTCTCAAAAAGCCGTTCGACAACATGGAAGTGCTGCAACTGGCCAAGGCGCTGACGCGCAAATGGAAGCTGGAGCGCGATACGCAACTGCAGTTGAATTCGCTCAAGCGGGCCAATGCACTGCTGGAGGCCCAGCGGGAGACGTCCATCGATGGCATTCTGGTGCTGGATGAGAACAATAAAGTGCTGGCCTTCAACGGGCAGTTCATCAAGTTGTGGGGCGTTTCGCAGGCGATGGTGGCGACCAATGACGATAACCTGATGATCGCGAGCGTGGCGTCGAAGCTGATGAACCCGATTGTTTTCTATGAGCGGATGGCGCATCTGGAAGCGAATCCGTCGGAATCAAGCCGCGATGAAGTGGTGCTGCGCGATGGGCGGGTGTTCGACGGATATTCCACACCGATTTCGGGGGATCATGGGCAGAACTTCGGGCGGATCTGGTATTTCCGCGATGTGACCAGCGACCGGGAATCTGCGCGGGTGCTGCGGGAAGCGCGGGACGCGGCGGACAACGCCAATCAGGCCAAGTCCGCCTTCCTGGCGAACATGTCGCATGAGATCCGCACGCCGATGACGGCGATCCTGGGATATGCGGATCTGCTGGCGGAAGAATGGGAGTGGAACCGCGGTTTGTCGCCCGACCAGCGGGTGGAGTACATCCGGACGATCAAGCGCAATGGACAGCATCTGCTTTCGATCATCAACGACATCCTGGACCTGTCGAAAATCGAGAGCGGAAAGATGACTGTCGAACACATCGACACACGGCCGGTGAGCGTGATCCATGATGTGATTTCGCTGATGGAAGTGACGGCAAAAGCGAAGGGTTTGGGGTTGCGGGTGGTGTACGACACGCCGGTGCCAGCGAAGATCGCGTCCGACCCGCTGCGCCTGCGGCAGGTGCTGGTGAACCTGGTGGGGAATGCGTTGAAGTTCACCGAGGTGGGGGGCGCGACGATCCGGGTTTCTTTGGAGGGATCCGATGCGGCCAATGGGCTGCTGAAGATGGAAGTGCAGGACACGGGGATCGGGATGACGCCTGAGCAGGTGTCGCGACTGTTTGGAGCGTTTGAACAAGCGGATGTGTCGACGACGCGGAAGTTCGGCGGAACGGGGCTTGGGCTGCGCATCTCGCGTCGACTGGCGCAGATGATGGGGGGTGATATCCAAGTCAAGAGCGATCAGGGACGGGGTAGCTCGTTTACACTTGTAATAGGGGTCGGACCGGTGGAGGGGATGGAAATGGTGACACCAGAATCTGCACCTGAACCGATTACGAGCGAGAAGCCTGCGCCGGCGCGGGCATTTTTGGAAGCGACGGCGCTGGCGGGGGTGCATGTGCTTTTGGCCGAAGATGGGCCGGATAACCAGAGATTGATCGCGTTTCATTTGCGCAAGGCGGGTGCGGAAGTGGACGTGGCGGAAAACGGGGAGATCGCGGTGCGGTCACTGACGGCGGATCGGACGGTGACAGGGCCACTGCATGCTTCGCCGCACTATGACCTGGTGCTGATGGACATGCAGATGCCGGTGATGGATGGATACACGGCGACGCGGACGCTGCGCGAGCGGGGGTGGGCGCGTCCGATCATAGCGCTGACGGCGCGGGCGATGGACGGGGACTCCGATGAGTGCATCAAGGCGGGTTGCGATGCGTATGCGACCAAGCCGATCGACCGGAACACGTTGATCGGGTTGTGTGCGGAGTGGGTTGCTAAATCCCGCGGTCACACGCTGGAGACGACCCATGAGCCGGAGGTGAGGGAAGAGGCGCTGCGGAGCACGTATGCGGACAATCTGCGGATGGCGGAGCTGATCCAGGAATTCGTGGGCGGGCTGCCCAAGCGCATAGCGCTTTTGGATGGGCATTTGTCGGGGGGAAAAATGGAAGAACTGCAACGGCTGGCCCACCAGATGTCAGGTGCGGCAGGATGCTACGGATTTCCGACGATCACGGACGCGGCGCGGGAATTGGACGAGGCGCTGCGGGCGGGGAAAGAGCGGGTGGTGTTGAAAGAGAAGGTGGACAAGCTGGTAACGCTGTGCCGGAGGGCGACACTGCCCCAGGGGAGGTAGCCGCGGGCTGCGAGTCCCCGAGTCCAGAGTTAATGAGAGAGGGCTTGCGGCCTTTTGGGGTTTCGGGGTTCGGGTAAGAAGGAAGGACATACGGATCACAAAACAGGCGGCCGGAAGGCCGCCTGTGTGCTTGGTGTATTTTGAAAACCCGATGTCTTATTTGATCCAACGGGCAAAGATTTTCTTGGCGTGATCGAAGCAGAGGGCTTTGGCCTGGGCGGGGGTGAGGCCGAGTTTGTTGATGGCGTTGTCGTAGGCTTCGGGCATGGTGAGGGCGCTGCCGGCAAGGTGGTTTTTGCCGGCGGGGCGGACGATGCGGTCGGGGCCGACTTCGAGCGTCCACTTGCCGATCTTGTAAGTGCCAAGGGGGCCGCCGGCGGCGGCCATGCAGTCGGTGGTGAACATGCAGCGGTCAAGGCCGGCGATTTTAAGCCACATGGGGAGAACCCAGAAAGGGATATGGTTGCCGTCGGGGATGAAGCAGAGGGTGAGCTCAGGGATGGAGAGTGCGCGGTTTATGATGTTGTCGTGGCGGTTGATGGTGGAGGCGCAGCCGTTGCCCAGGTGGGTGAAGAGGGAGAGGCCTTCCTTGACTGCGCCGTAGAGGACATCGCGGGAAGCGTTGGTGTGGCCGGCGGAGACTTTGATACCTTGAGATACAAGGTATTTTGTGCCGGCGTAGCCGGGGTCCACTTCGGGGGCGATGGTGATGAGTGCGGTGCGGTCGGGGCCGCCGCAGGCTTCAATGATGCGCTTGAAGGTGTCGGGCTCGGCGGGACGCATGAATTCGGCGGGATGGGCTCCCTTGTAGCCGTCTTCGGCGGACATGCAGGGGCCTTCGACATGGAAAGCGGGCATCAATTTTTTAAGGCGGGGGGAGGCGTCGATGATTTTGCGGAGATTGGCGAGGCGGGCGCACATGAGATCCAGATCATCGGTGATGACGGTGGGGAAGATGGCGTAGGCATTGTGTTCGTCGAGCTTGTCGGCGACTTTTTCCATGTCGGCGGGGGTGACGAGATCGCCGGTGAAGTCGACCGTTGCGTAGCCGTTGACCTGGAAATCGATGAACATGGGAAGCGCCTTTGGGTTGTTTGTGCGAGGTGCGAAATTATCGTCAAATTGGGTGAAGGGGACAAACCATGGGGACCAAAGGGGGTCTGGGCTGTCGTCAGAGGAAGGGAGAGGGGGTGGGATAGAGGCTCTCGCGCATAAAGCAGGGTACACTTTTGGCCCATGAATCAAGCGGCAACCCCATCTAAAACCCCTTCGACGTTTCAACAGACGATTGTTTGGGGGACGTTTTTAGCCACGTCGTGGACGTGGGTGATCGGGATGGTGCTGCCGGTGCTGCTTTGCGGGATTTTTAATTTCTGGGGGTGGCTGGCGTTTGCGATACCCAACATCATCGGGGCGGGGGCGGTGGGTTATTTCAGTTATGGGCGCACTTTGGAGGAGAAAGAGGCGTTCATCCGCAAGCATCTGCTGATGCTTACGGTGTTTTCGATTGTGACGGTGCTGTTTCAATTGTTTGTGATTTCGTGGCTGATCACGCGGCTGGTGGGGCCGCTGGCGCTGCTGATGTATGTGCTGCTGGTGAGCATGTTTATGCGTCTGGGGGCGCGGGACCGGCGGTCGGACCTGCTGGTGACGATGGGGGTGTTTGTGCTGTCCTTGGCGGGGCTGGTGTATTTTTGCATGGAGACGACGCCGAGCTGGATGGAAGCGGATTTTTTCCAGCTTTCGCTGGTGCAGGCGAAGAACCTGCTTTGGCTGTCGCTGGCGCTGTCGCTGGGGTTTCTGGCGTGCCCATTCATGGATATGACGCTGCTGAGGGCGCGCAACGAGATGGGTGAGAAGGCGTCGCGGTGGGCGTTTGGTGTGGGATTTGGGGTGTTTTTCCTGGCGATGATCGTGTTTACGCTGGCGTATGCGAAGGGGATGGAGTTTTTGCCGGCGGGGGTGCTGCCGCGCGCGCGGCAGGTGTTTGCGGTGGTTGCGCTGCACATTATTCTGCAAGGGGCGGCAACGACGGCGCTGCATCTGGGGGAACTGAGGCGTCGGCCGCTTTTGCCGGGGGCTGGGATGTGGGTGGCGCTGGCGATAGGGGCGGTGGGAATGCTGGTGCTGGCGGGGTTGGGGCGTGAGGTGGAGCTACAGGCGAGTGCGGAAGATGCGGTGTTGGTGACGCGGTGGACGCTGCATTCCCTGGGGGCAGCGATTCCGTCGTTTGAGGGGCTGGATCAGGGGGAAGTGGTTTACCGGGGTTTCCTGGCGTTTTATGCTTTTTTGTTTCCCAGCTACGCATGGACGTGCATGTTCAATGCGTCTGCGGATGCATCCTCGGAGCGGGTGTCGATGACGCGGATGGGGGTGGCGCTGACGCTGGGTGCGGCGGCGTCGGGGATTGCGGCGGTGGGGTTTTTCTCGAATGAGTTTTTCTGGGTGTTTCCCGGGGTGGTGTTGATTTTGGCTGGGCCGTGGGTGGCGAAGGGTCTTGAGAGGTAAGTGGGCGCATTCGCGCAAGAGTCCGATGCGCCCGGGTTGCCGGGTTTTCGGGTTGTCGGGGGCCTTCGAGAGCGCATCTGACATCCCAAGGGTGGATGCCCTTTTTCAACACGTGACTGCCATTTGGGTGTCATGGATACGCGGCAACCCGACATCCCGATACCCCGGGTGCGAGAACAATCCGCAGCGACGTATGTTTCAAAGGGACATTCTGCGGGTGTAGACGATCCATTCGAGCATGAGGAGGACGAGTGCGGCGAGGACGAACCAGGGCCAGATTTCTTTTTTGACGACGCTGGAGCCGAGCTGGCCTTTGGTGAGGGTTGAGCCGATCTGGAGATCCTGGGCGACGCGGAGGTCGCTCTCGTTGGCGTCCAGGAGGTTGACGCCGATGCGGTCCCAGGGTTGTTCTGCGCCGGGGGATCTGGGGGAGGCGGGTGGGGCGATGTAGAGGCCGGTGCGGGTGAACATGGGGAGGATGGCGCGGCCGTTTTCGACTTTGGCTTCGAGGGGGATTGCGCCTTGGTAGGCGATGGTTTTGAGTGCGCCGGAGATGGGAATGGAGGCGACCTGGCCGGGAGTGTAGCTGATGCCAGCCTCGGATTGCCCGCCCATGGCAAGCCAGGGGAGGACGTTGTTCATGAAGATGGGAAAGCCGATCATCATGGGCCAGTTGGATTTGATGATGTCGACGCCGACGACGACGTGGCGGGAGCCCTGGTGGGTAACGACGGCCATCATGGGGCCTGAGCGGGCGATGGCGAGGGACTCGGCTGATTCCGGCAAGGCAAGGCGGCGGGGGGATTGGAAGATGAGGTCGTCCAGGCCGACGTAGCGGAGGAGGACGTGATCGCGGTTCCAGGTGAGGAGGCGCTGGACCTGGGCGTCGGAGGGTTGGGGTGGGAGGAATTTCAAGCCGGGGATGGGGGGGGCGGCGTCGAAGTAGAGGGAATCGATCTGGGGGGTGATCTTGGGGGTGTAGCGGTCGAAGACGACGACGTCGAAGCCATCGCCAGCCCCCGAAGTGCCTCCTGCGCCTGATGCACCCTGGGAGTTGGGAAGGACGGCGCCGGGCCAGCCTGCGCGGGTGAGCTTTGTGGGGTCCGCGGCTTCAAACTGGGCGGCATCAAGGGTGACGAGTTTTTTGACGTCCAGAGCATGCATGGCCTGGGTGAGGAAGGGGTTTGCGCCGGAACTGACCAGGAGGACGCGGAGCTGCTTGCGCTCAAAGAGGGTGAACCAGGCGGAGTTGTCAGAGGTGAGGGCGTCGGGGTGGTCGTGGGTGACCTGGATGATGGGGCTGCCGATGAGTTCCAGATCAAAGCGGACGGGGACGACGCCAGGTTCGTAACCCGCGGCCTGGCCCAATGCAGGTGGGACAGTGACGGGGACGGTGCGGGCGGGCTTGGAGTCGATGCTGAGGGTGACGTTGGTGGTGACGGGGGCGGGGCCGAAATTGCAGAGGGTGGCGAGGACCTGGACTTTTTCAGGGCTTTTGTAATCGCGGCGAGCGGAAAAGGCGGTGAAGGCGATATTGTCCGGCCAGTCGGGGGAGCCGGCGGTGAGGGGGTCGGGTGCAGAAGTGTTTGGGATAGCAGGGTTTGTGGCGGCGGTCTGGCGGGCGAGCTCGGCTTCGGCAGTGGTTTTTTTCACTGTGGTGTCGATGGGTGCGCCTTTGCCGACGGTGAGGTATTCGATTTTCGCGCCGGGGAGGGAGGTTTTATCGGCGGAGCTGACGCGGCCGTCAGAGATGACGTAAATCGTGAGTGGGGCGTTGGTTGTGGCGGCATCCTGAGCTTCACGCTCAAGGAGTTTCATGGCGGGCTCGATGTTGGAGCGCTCGTCGGTGGCGGGGATGGCGCCGATCTGTGCGTGGAGTTGGGCTTTATCGCCGGAATAAGGGGATTCGATGCGGGCGCTCTGAGCGAAAGTGAGCACCATGACCCCGCCTTTGACCTGGTTTTCGCCCGCTTTATCTACGAGCTCGTTGGCGAGGCGCTTGGCTTCATCCAGGCGGGAGGGTTTGACGTCGGTGGCGCTCATGGAGGCGGAGCGGTCGATGACGATGACGATGCGCTCGCCCATGTCGCCGACGCTGGAGATGGTGGGGCGGGCGAAGGCGAAGAGGAGGCCGATTAAGAGGAGGAGTTGGATGAGCAGGAGGAGGCTCTTGCGCATGCGCTGGAAGGGGGCGTTGACCTGGAGGTCCTGCACGGCTTTCTTCCAGAGAAGCGTGGAGCTGATCGCCATGGGCTGGCGGCGGAGTTTGAGGAAGTAAAAGAACAGCAGGGCCGGGATGAGCAGCGCGGCGGCGGCGAGACCAGCGATGGGAGCGAGGAAGCCCATGGATTAGCCCAGCAGTCCTTTCTCACGCAGGTAGCGGAGGATGAGGGTGTCGAAGGAGACGGCGGTGTCGGTCATGAGGTAGACCATGTTGCGCTTGCTGCACTGTTCCTTGATGTGGAGGCAGTAGGCCTGGAGGTTGGCCTTGTAGCGATTGAGCAGAGGCTGAGAGACGGAGATCTCGGCTTCGTTGTCGTCTTCGAGGTCGATGAGCTTGAGATCACCGGCGAGGCCGCCCTGGGCGGGATCGATTTCCTGGGGGGCCAGGAGGTGGATGACATAGACGTCGAAGCGGTCGCCGGAGAGGTAGCGGAGGGCGTCGGAGAGCTCGCCTTTATCGAAGAAGTCAGAGATGAGAAGGACGACGCCTTTGTTCTGGCCCATCATGGCGAAGCGGCGGCAGGCGGCGGCGAGATCGCCCTGGCGTGGGCTGGCGTCTTTGAACTGCAGGCCGACTTTGGGCGTTTTGGGGGTGTCGGTGATGATGTCCTGTATGAGGAACTGGATCATCTGGGGGATGGGGCGGCGGCCGCGCTGGTTGGTAAGGGCGCTGGAGAGCGTATCGGTGAATTTGAAAAGATGGAGGCGGTTGTGGTTTGCGAGGGCGATGTAGCCCAGGGCGGCGGCGAGCTTGCGGGCGTAGGTGAGTTTGTCGGGATTGCCGTAGCGCATGGAGGCGCTTTCGTCGATGAGGATGGAGACGGCGAGGTCTTCCTCTTCCATGAAGAGTTTGAGGAAGAGTTTGTCGAGGCGTGCGTAGAGGTTCCAGTCGATGAAGCGGAGGTCGTCGCCGACGACGTAGGGGCGGTAGTCTGCGAATTCGACGGATTGGCCGCGTTTTTTGGAGCGTCGTTCGCCTTTGATTTTGCCTTGGAGGACTTTGCGGGAAAGGATATCGAGACGGTCAAGCCGCGCGATGAAGTCGGGGGCTAGAAGCGAGGTTATGGAGGTGACGGGGGGCATGGGGGTTGGGTTTGGAGGTTTTGTTGCGAGATGATGGTATTGGGTGTCGGGTTATCGGGTTATCGGGTTGCCGGGGGGCTTCGAGTGGAGGTGGTTGTGTTTGGGTGTGTGTTTCATTTTGGTGCCGCGGGCTTGTGCTGCGTGGGGTCAAGGATTCCTTGGAGACGTTCTCGAAGCCCCCCGATAACCCGATCACCCGGCAACCCGATGCCTTGGGTCTTCGTTGGTTGTTGGTCTTTCTAAACCTTTTTGAATCCAGCATCGGCGGGCAGGGTGGCGATGAGATCCTGGATGATCTGGTCGGTGGTGAGGCCCTGGGCCTGGGCTTCGAAGTTGAGGAGGATGCGGTGGCGGAGGGCGGGGACCATGATGGCTTTGATGTCGTCGATGCTGACGTGGGCGCGGCCTGCCAGGAGGGCTTTGACCTTGCCGCCTAGAACGAGGGCCTGGGCGGCGCGGGGGGATGCGCCGTAGCGGACAAAGCGCTTGATGAGGTCAGTTGCGTAAGGGTTCTGGGGGTTGTCGGCGTGGGTGGCCAGGACGGCGCGGACGGCGTAATCCTGCACGTGGGGGGCGATTAAGACTTTACGGACCAGATCCTGGTACATGACGATGCCGGGGCCGTCCAGGACGGGTTTGATGTCGGCGGATGCGTTGGCGGTGGTGCGGTCGAGGACGGTGTGGAGTTCGTCGCGGGTGGCATAGCCGACGGTGAGCTTGAAGAAGAATCGGTCGAGCTGGGCTTCAGGGAGGGGGTAGGTGCCTTCCTGCTCGATGGGGTTCTGGGTGGCCATGACGAAGAAGGGCTTTTCCATGGGGTAGGTGCGTCCGCCTACGGTGACGGATTTTTCCTGCATGGCTTCGAGCATGGCTGACTGGGTTTTGGGGGTGGCGCGGTTGATTTCGTCGGCGAGGACGATCTGGGCGAAAAGGGGGCCGGGCTGGAATTTGAATTCCCTGCCGCGCACGGCGCCGGTTTCATCATGGGATTCGATAACGATGGTGGTGCCGGTGATATCGGCGGGCATGAGGTCGGGGGTGAACTGGATGCGGGAGAATTTGAGGCCCAGGGATTGGCTCAGGGTGCGGATGAGGAGGGTTTTGCCCAGGCCGGGAACGCCTTCCAGGAGGACGTTGCCGCCGACGAAGAGGCAGGTGAGCACGCCGTCGACGATTTCCTCCTGGCCGACGATGACTTTCTGGACCTGTGCCTTGATGGCGGCGTAGGTGTCGCGGAAGTTTTGTGCGCTTTGGATGAGATTTGGGTCGGTCATGGGAGTCCTGCGGGGAATTTATGATTTAAAAATTACGATTTATGAATTGATGGATTGGGTGTTGTGGGTTGGATGAGGGATTGTTGGTGAGAAAGCGTGCGGAGGCGCAACGGGATGTCGGTTTGTGCGGAGTACCGCCAAACCGACAGGAACCTTCACTTTACGTTTCGGGCTAACCAGAGGGAGAGTGGAGGTTTTTGAGGCCGTGGTGGTCATTTGTTTTCGTTCTCGTCGGTGATGCGGTCCTGGGCGCGTTTTTTTGCGGCGAGGAGGCGGTTGGTGGTGGGGCCTTCGT
>CAZGOM010000102.1:0-20115 GCA_964527265.1 uncultured Phycisphaeraceae bacterium
GGTCCACCTTGATGTGTTCCTTGAACACTTCAATGTTGATCTTTTCATCCCACAGCCCGGTGATGTTTCCTTTCACACCCACCGCCACCAGCACCTTGTCACCCTTGAGAACAGTGGTTTCCTTCTCATTGCTGGTTGGTGCGACGGTGAGTTCCACGCCGTCGGCGGTCTTCTTCACGGCAAGTGTCTTATGGCCTGTCAGGGTTTGGATTTCCTGTTTCCTAAAGGCCTTGCCGATTAATGTTGATACTTCTTCGTCTTCGTTGGGCAAAAGCCGGTCGAGCATCTCGATCACGGTTACTTTCGTGCCGAAGGCGTTATAGATGTAAGCAAATTCCATCCCAATGGCGCCCGCGCCGATGATTAGCAGCGTCTTGGGCTGCGTGGTGATCGTCATCGCTTCCTTGGAACTGATCACCTTATCCCCGTCAAACCCCGCGCCTGCCATCGGCAATGGCCGCGGGCTTGCGCCGGTGGCGATCAGGATCCGTCCCGCGCTGATGGTCTGTGTCAGCTCTCCCTTGGCGTTGCGTACTTCCACCACCCCCGGCTTGGCCCCCGCGCCCGGCTTAAACGGCACCGGCGCCTGGGTGATCTTCGCATTCCCTTCAAAGCTGGGAATCTTGTGCTTCTTAAACAGCGCGCCAATGCCCTTGTTCAGCTTTCCGGCCACGTCGCGGGAGCGGCCGATCACCTTTGTCCAGTCATGCCGCACGTTGTCGGCGTGAATGCCCCATGCTGCTGCTTCGTGCGCCAACTTGTGATACAGCTCGGCATTGGCGATCAGGGCCTTGGTCGGAATGCAGCCCCAGTTGAGGCACGTGCCGCCCAGCCGGTCGCGTTCGATGCAGGCCACCTTTAACCCAAGCTGTGCCGCGCGGATCGCTCCCACATAACCTGCAGGGCCGCCGCCGATGACCACCAGATCGAAGCTCAAGGATTCCGACATGAACACTCTCCTGAAGGCTTGGGGTGCAAAAGACCCAGGATTGTACCGCAACCTCGCCACCATGTAATGTTTGCCGGTCATCCCTTCCCACCCAGGTGATTGCCATTCTTCAATTGCGATTCATCTTGCGGTGTCGGTGTGCTTTTCGCGGGATATTCACTTTTATCCTGTAAAAGGGCATCACCACGATGTGTCATATAACAATTGTGAGTGTTGTGAAAAGCGCACTCTTATCGGCTTGGTTTGTGCAAATCCTGCGTTCATTGACCTGGCGCCATTTGGCCTCCGCTATCAAATGACGTACAATCCCCCGCGTTAGCCGGGGCTTACGGAGCGGCAAAGCGGTCCATGTATAAAGGCAAAAAAGTCGTCGTTGTGATGCCCGCCTACAACGCGGCAAAGACACTGGTCAAAACACACCAAGAGGTGCTCGACCAGGATGTCGTCGATTGGATCATTGTCGTTGACGATGGCTCCCGCGATGAAACCGTCGCCCTGGCACGCACGCTCCCCAAAACCACCGTCGTCGTCCATCCGCACAACCGCGGCTACGGCGGCAATCAGAAGACCTGCTACGGCGAAGCCATTAAGCAAGGCGCAGACATCGTCGTCATGGTCCACCCCGACTACCAGTACACCCCCCAGCTTATCCCCGCCATGGCCACCATCATCGGCAATGGCGTTTATCCCTGCGTTCTGGGCTCGCGCATCCTTGGCGGCCAATCCCTCCGCGGCGGCATGCCCCTTTGGAAGTACATCGCCAACCGCTTCCTTACCGCCTCCGAAAACATTCTTCTGGGCTCCAAGCTCTCCGAATTCCACACCGGTTACCGCGCGTTCTCGCGTGAGATCCTCCTCACGCTTCCCCTGGACGCAAATTCCGACGACTTCGCCTTCGATAACCAGATGCTTGCTCAGATCCTCTGGTACGGCTTTGATATCGCCGAAGTCACCTGCCCCACCAAATACTTCCCCGACGCCTCCAGCATCAACTTCATTCGCAGCTGCAAATACGGCCTGATGTGCCTTGCCACAGGCGCGGTTTTCCGCCTCTGCAAGTGGGGTGTGCTTAAGTCCAAACTCTTCCCTGCCCACGAAAAGAAAACCCCCGGCGACCGCAAGCCCGAAGCCCCCGCAGCCTGAATTTCATTTCCACCTTTTGCCCGTGTGAGCATGCCTTCTTTTTTAAATGTCTGTGTTCTCATTGTGCCTTTGTCTTCCCATTGCATGGCCGCATCATTTGCATTTCCACCTCCAAACCCCGATAATTCCTCCCCTTACAAATCCTGTCCATAAGCACCTTTCCAAGGAATAAAGCATGCAGACCACACTTATCATCCTCAAGCCCGACGCCGTCCAGCGTGGCCTCATGGGCCGCATCATCTCCCGCTTTGAAGAAAAGGGCCTCCAGATCGTCGGCGCCAAGCTGACCAAGATTGCCCCCGAATTGGCCGCCAAGCACTACGAAGCCCACAAAGAACGCAAGTTCTATCCCGGCCTCGTCAAGTTCATGACCTCCTCCCCCGTCCTCATCCTTGCTATCCGCGGCAACAACGCCATCGAAATCTCCCGCGCCATGATGGGCGCCACCTTCGGCTCCAAGGCCGCCGCCGGCACCATCCGAGGTGACTTCGGCGTCTCCAACTCCTTCAACCTCATCCACGGCTCAGACAGCCCCGAAGCCGCAACACGCGAACTGGGCCTCTTCTTCGCCCCCGGTGAAGTCCAGTCCTTCACCCGCGAATCCGACGCCTGGGTCTACGATATGTCCTCCGGCACCGCCGAATAATCGACTCAGCCAACACTCCGAAAACCAAAGAAAACACCCGGCCCAAAGAGCCGGGTGTTTTCTTTTTCTTTATTGACCAGCCCTACACCCCAGCCCCCAATTCTTTCCTCATCACCTCATTCCACTCTTTCCCGCTCACCACCGTATCCTTCGGATTGACATCCGTCTGCAATCCCACTTGCGCATGCTCCGGCGCCATCACATGTCCTGCCAGAAGCGGGTCGCCCGTCCGCTCCATCCATGCGTTGAGCCTCACCCGATGGTCATGCAGTGCGGCTTGATGCTCGGCGGATCCTGCCAGGTTCACCTTCTCCGCAGGGTCAAGCCGCAGGTCATAAAACTCTTCGCCGGGCGTCTCCAGATCTCCCCATCCATCTCTAAGCATTTGTGCTTTGCTCAGTCCCGCATCCACATTTCCCGTGATCATTTTCGTCCGTGCGGGCACATCAAAACGCCGGATATACCGATACGCCTTGGTCCGCACCGACCGCACCGGCTCATAGCACGCGTGGTATGTGATCTCCGAATACGTCTCATCACGCACTTCCTTCTTTGAGCCATCCACCAAGGGTAAAAGCGATTGACCCTCCAGCCACCCGGGACGCGCCAGGCCCAGCGCATCGCACACCGTCGGATACACATCCAATTGCGAAACCAGGGCGTCATTCACTTTGCCTCCCTCAAATCCGCTCCCGCGTGGTCCCCGCATCATCAAAAGCACACCGGTTCCCAGGTCCGTACATGTCGATTTCATTCCCGGAAACGGTGGCCCATGGTCTGTCGTCAGCAGCACCAATGTGTTCTCCCGCAGGCCTGCTTCATCCAATGCCGCCAGGACTTCCCCAATTTCCTGGTCCAATTCCCGCAGTGAGGTATTGAATGCCGCCACATCCTCACGCACCGTCGCTGTGTCCGGCAGTGTCGCATGCACCCCGGCATAACGTGGGTCGGTCCATTGCGAATCTTTCGCTGCCTCTGGAAATTTCCTGTGGGTGTTTCCCCATCCCACCGTCAACATGAAAGGTTTATCCCCGAGCTTTCTGCTCTTCAAAAACCCCACCGCCGGCCCATGCGGGTGGTGGCTTTTGTCTCCGATCACTTCATAACCAAAGTCGCTTGCCTTCTGCGATTCATGCTGCACACCCGACAGGTACGTTTCATAACCATTGGCCCGCAAATAGCTCGCCAGGTGCTGGGACGGGTCGCTGAGTGCAAACCCCCGGTGGGTCAGGCCGATCATCCCGCATGCGTGCGGCGACATTCCAGTCAGCATCCCCGAGCGGCTCGGGCAGCATGTCGGCGCTGTGCAGAATGCGTTGCGGAACAACATCCCTTCCTCGGCAAATTTCTGATACGCCGGAGTCGGGCAGTGGTACCCATAAGGCGAAACCCAGCGTCCCGTGTCATGTGAATGCAGGTAAATAAAGTTCTTCGTCATATGAAAATTCTCCAGGTTCCCAAGCATCCCCAAATAAACCGGTCAATGCAACCGTGTCTTTCTTCCTCCTTGCCCTGCTTATCATGTGACAGGTCTGTTTTGAAAAACGCAAAGTGAACGCCATCAACAACGCAAAGGAAAACACGGGTAAGGTGCAAGGGGTCGCGGCTGTCGCCTGCGTCCTCTTTTTCAGTCTCGGCGTCTTTTTCATCTGGCACGCAGGCCAGGCTGTCTGGGCACTGTGGCACGAGGGCGCCCAGGCTCTCAAGGAATCCGGTTTTGAAAACCACGCCCGCGAAGCCTACGAGCGAACCAAAAAAGATCTGTTGGCCCAGCAGGAGGATGCACGCACCTACCTCTACCGCCTGCAGAGTGATTTGGCCGTTAAACAGGCTGAGTTGGTGCGCTCAAGCCAGGAAGCCGTCAATGCCCGCCAGGAACGCGCAAAATTTGAAAAAGAAGCACTCGAAAAAGGATGGATCAAGGGAGCCGACGGCCGGTGGTCGGCATCCTCGGGCTGGGCTGCCAAGCGGTGGTGGGACAGCTTCTGGAAAAATGTCGACGAGGTGAATCAAAAGTGGGCCACCGTCAAGCAGGGGGCCGACGTTTCCGAGCGGCTCTTCAATGAAGCCAAAGCTCGCACCGATGAACTTGTCGACCACGTCGTCAAGCAGCAGACCAAGGTCGGACAGCTTGAAAACACCCTCAAAGAGATCGGCGGCGTGGATGGCTTTGAGAAGCGTTTCAAAGAAGAATGGGATCGCCAGGGGCTAGATGAAAAGTTCAAGGAAGCCAAGCTCAATGAGCGGGCAAGCCGCGTTGGCTTTCGCGTCATGGCCATCCTTCATTTCACCACCGGCCTCCTTGCCATGGTCCTGGCTTTGCGATCCTTCGCCCGCATCCTCCAATTGCGCGGCTGGTGCCAGGAACAATCCCTCATTCGCTCGGTTGGGCGCATCAGACGATGGGAAGGGGGGCAAAAACATGCAGGTTAAGCTCGGCCGAAACACTTTGGATGTGGAAACTCAAACAGGCGAAACCCTCTATTACGCGCACAGGTATCTCCAGACCGTTCGCATGAAAAACCCCGCCATTCCCCCATTCTGGAACCAGTGTCCGGTCGGCCGCCTCATCCACGGCTTTTACACCCTCTGGCACACCCCCGAAGGAAAGCCCGAATCCTTAACCCTTACCGGGCCCTGGCCCACAGGCACCTTTGAAGTCCTTACGCTCGGCCCGGGGGAAGCTGCGTTTGTCTCCCTCCATCATGTCGCCGGCTTTGTCATTCGTGAAGGAGAAGTCGGCGACAACGGAACAATCATGCAACCCCTCTATAGAGGGCTTCTCTCGCCCACTGCTTGGATCATGGGCCGCCCCATACCCTGTATTTTTCACGGTCCCGTCTCCATCATTTTTTATGGCAAAGCACTTGTCTGGGACAACCAGCCCGGCGTGAAAGCACTCAAGCCCGGACAAGTGGTCAGCTTTGATGCCTCTTTGCCTTTCGCCGTGCGTGCTATGGATTCCTCCCCCAATCCCATGTCCGTTCTGTTTAACGCCCTGACTCTTGAAAGTCGCTTTATGCACGAGGGGGGGGCGGTGTTGAAAGAAAATTACATCCCCGAATCCGGTGGTGCCTGGGGTCTTATACGCCACTTTGTCATCCATATGGTTTTTTTTCTGCTCTGGATGTTGGTCTTGTGGCTCGGCCGGTAAATCTCTGGCCCTTGTCCGTCTAAACGCCGCGTCATGTTGCAAGAGTGGGGGGCTAAGCCTAGGTGTTGACAATCTGGCTATTCCCAGTGGAACGGCGGGGGTTAGATGGGGTAGACTGATTCGTAGGTTGAATGTTGACGGAGCTTTAGGGGAGACGTGAATTGTCACGCAGAAAGCCGCGGCAGCATACGACAGGTTGGAATATCCGGGGATCGTTCAGGAAAGAGCTCAGCCGGATTGTCTGGCTGGCTCGCGAGTGTGGGCGGGAACACGTGGGAAAACCCTTTGGAATTCAAACCTAAATCGACTCGAATACCGGGTGCGCCGTCTTCGGATCAGTACCCCCATGAGCATTCGGCCATTGTCATGGTCGGCCAGATGCCTCGTCGTTTGTGGTTGTGGCCCGCGATAGCAGGGGCGGTGGGATTGTTGTTGACAATTCTTGTGGTGATGTGGGCAAATTCTGCCAATACCCAGACCGATGAATTAAGGTTCGCTAATCTCACGGATCGTTTAAAAGGCGAAATCGTTCGCCGTGTCGGGGTCTATCACTATGGGCTCATGGGCACGCGGAGTGTCTTTGCCGCTAGTGAAACTGTCGAACGCGCCGAATTTCGTGCGCTTGTCGCCGCGCGCAATTTGCGCGAAGAATTTCCCGGTGCGGTCGGATTGGGGTTCGTCAGGCGTGTGCCGCGTGCCGAAATGGAGAAATTTCTCGAACGCACGCGCAGGGATGAAGCGCCCAATTTCACCATCAAGACCTCCGGTGATTTTGGCTCTCTTTATGTGGTGGAATACGTTGAGCCGATTGAAACCAATTATGGCGCTCTTGGCATCGATCTTGCTCAGGAAGCCACTCGTCAGGAAGCTGCAAATCGTGCAATGCGCACCGGTGAAGCATCGCTCACGGGTCATGTGACACTGGTGCAAAACGGCCAGGATGGCCCCGGTTTCATTTACCTGCTTCCTGTCTACAAAAACAATTCGCCTGTGAGCACGCCCGAGGAGCGCATGACCAACCTTGACGGGTGGATCTACATGCCGCTTCTTGCCAGTCGGATTTTCAAAGGTGTTGGCGATGTCGCGGACCGCGAGATCGACTTTGAGGTCTTCGATGCCGAAGAGGCTTCGACTGCGTCACTGGTTTACGATGACGATGGACACCTGGGCAAGGGCGATGGCGATTTCAGTGCCAAGGCCTATTTTGACCGCCTTTTCAAACGTACTGTCCAACTTGAACTCGGGGGACGCATGTGGACTGTGGTGATGACCACCACGCCTAAATTCCAGACGGCCTCCACGAGCGTCTTGTGGGGTATTGGGCTGGCCGGAGTTCTCATCACTGGTGCCGCGATCGCGGTTCTTCTGGCCTTGGGCTCAACCGCCTATCGCGCCCGCATTCTGGCGCAGGGAATGACGCGGGACATGCATCGCCTGGCGCTGGTGGCCGAAAATACCACCAATGCCGTCGTCATCACCGATGCTGTAGGGCATATCGACTGGGTCAACAATGGTTTTTTGAAGTTGACCGGTTTTTCACTCGATCAGGTTCGCGGCCAACTTTTGGCCACTTTTCTGGACTCCGATGTCGCGGACAAGAAAGCCATCGAATCCTTGCACACGGCCATCGCAAACGGCTCAAGCTGTCGCATGGAATTGGTCTCCCGCGCTTTGATGGGCCGGGAATACGTCGTCGATATTGAAGTCCAACCCGTCAGAAGCGAGAACCACTCCATTATCGGATATGTGGCGATCGAGACGGACATCACAGCGCAGATTACACACAGGAACCAGTTGGCCTCTATCTTCCGCGCAATGGCGGAAGGTCTTGTTGTGATGGCGGTGGATGGCACCATCATCAGTTGCAATCCGGAAGCCGAACGCATTCTGGGGGTAAGCCGAGAACAGATTTTCCAGCGCACTGTCGGCGGCGGTTCTTGGAACGGCATTCATGAAGACGGCACCCCATGGCCCAATGATGAGGTCCCCATCACCGTTACGCTCAAAACAGGCGAGGCGGTACGTGGCGCGCACATGGGTCTCTATCGCCCTAATGGAGAGCTTTACTGGATCAGCATCAACACCCAGGCAATCCGCAGTTCAGACGGCCGCATCGAAGCCGCCGTAGCCACCTTCTCCGACATCACGCAGCAGATCAAAGCCACCACCGATCTGGATATCAAGGAGCGCATGCTTCGCACCATGATCGACCAGTCTCGCCAATTGGCGGGAATCTTGTCTCTTGATGGCATCATTATCGACGTCAACCGGACGGCCATGAGCTTCGGTGGGGTTAACGACAAGTCACATGTGGTTGGAAAGCCGTTCTGGGAAGGTCCGTGGTGGCGTCACTCCGCACAATTGCAGGAATGGCTCAAGGGCGCCGTCGCACGCGCGGCACGGGGCGAAACCGTACGCAGCCAGACCACCCACCCTGATCCATCAGGCGCGATCCATTTCGTTGATTTCTCCATCACCCCCGTTCTCTCCGGCGATGGTAAGGTCGTCATGCTCATTCCCGAAGGGTGGGATGTCACCGAAAGCAAGCTGGCTGCCGATGCACTCTTGCAAGCGCGCGATGCTGCTGACACCGCCACCAAATCCAAGAGCGAGTTCCTGGCCAACATGAGCCATGAAATCCGCACTCCCATGACGGCCATCCTCGGCTATACCGACCTACTGGCCGAAGAATGGGATACTGGGCTCACCCCCCGCCAACGTCTGGAATACATCGCCACCATCAAGCGCAACGGCGAGCATCTTCTCTCCATCATCAATGACATCCTCGACCTTTCCAAGATCGAGACTGGCAAGATGACTGTCGAGCGTATCGACACCTACCCCGATCAGATCATCCACGACGTGATGTCTCTCATGAACGTCAAAGCCCAGGCCAAGGGCCTCAAGCTTGACGTGCAGAACATCACCGGCCTGCCGGAACGCATTCAGTCCGACCCCTTGAGACTCAGGCAGATCCTTGTCAACCTCGTCGGCAATGCCATCAAGTTCACCGAAGTCGGCGGAGTGACCGTCCGCATGATGATGGATAAAACTTCTGCAGGTGGCCCTTTCTTGAAGTTTGAAGTGCGCGACACGGGCATTGGCATGACCAGTGAGCAGATGTCGCGTTTGTTTGGCGCCTTTGAGCAGGCCGACGCCTCCACCACCCGCAAATTCGGTGGAACGGGGTTGGGTCTTCGCATATCCAAGCGCTTGGCCGAAATGCTCGGGGGCGAGATCAACGCCTCCAGCGTCCCCGGAACCGGCAGCACCTTTACCCTGCGTTTGGCCACCGGATCATTGGAAGGCGTTCCAATTGTCGAACAGGGCCAGACGTCGCAGGTTGTGCGTGATTCCAGGCCTGCTTCGCAGCGCGATCAGGAAACCAACCTTCTTGCCGGCGCCCGTATCCTGATGGCTGAGGATGGTCCCGACAATCAACGACTGGTTGCTCATCATCTTCGTAAAGCCGGTGCCACCGTTACCATCGTCGAGAATGGGGAGTTGGCCGTCCGCGCCATGACCAAAGACAACACTGTGGATGGACGTCTCAATCCCGTTCCTCCTTTTGAACTCATCCTCATGGACATGCAGATGCCTATTATGGATGGCTACACGGCGACCCGTCTGCTTCGGACCAAGGGCAGCACCGTGCCCATCATCGCCCTCACTGCCCATGCCATGTCGGGCGACGCCGACAAATGCCTTGATGCGGGTTGCGACGACTACACTGCCAAGCCCATTGACCGCGCGAAATTGATCGCGATCTGCGCCGCATGGATCGGCAAAGACCGCCAGTTCACCAGCCAGGATTCCGATGCTCACCGGGTCGCCGCCACTGATTTGGCTGCTCGTGTGCGGGAAGCCGAGGTTCCCGTCAAACCCGAAGAAATCCTTAAGAGCACCCTTGCCGACGATTCTGCGCTGATCGAGTTGATTGGTGAATTTGTGGCCAAATTGCCCGAGCGCGCCAATGACATCCAGCGCATTCGCGCCGATGGGGATTTTGAAGAACTGGCGCGCATGGCCCACCAAATGGCCGGGGCCGCCGGCAGCTATGGTTATCCCACCTTGACCGATGCCGCCCGCACCTTGGAACTCATGCTTCGCAAGGGCTCTCCCGATGCGCTCGCGCTCAAAGAGGCCTGCGACGTGCTGGCCCGTCTATGCCGCATGGCGTGGGCCGGCATGCAGTCGAAGTAGCGCAGATATCCAGTTGATCTACACCGCTGGCCTGCAACCAGGGGACCAGGGAGTATGATTTGTGCCTCGCTTGCAGTAAGCGCAGGGGGCTGCCTTAAAACATTAAAGAAGGAAAGAAACATGCCGATCAATTGGGCCGCTGAATCGAGCGATCTTTATGACGAACCAGTATCGGGTGCAAGGGTGATTCAACTTACCAGCGGCGGCTATACCAGCAACAACATCTATTGCGAACAGCCTTATACGTCGCCGGATGGCAAGCGTGTCATTATCGCCCGCTCGGCAGACTTCTGTTTCGATGACGTGGGATCGCTATTGGTGCACGACTTGGAGCGCTTGAAAATCACGATGGTGGAGAAAAAGTCAGTTGGTGCGCGCGGGGTGTTTAATGCCGCGTGGTCTGGCCTGGCGCATTACTGGAATGAAAACCGAGAGCTCATGCAGGTCAACCTGATGACACTCGAAAAGAAAGTGATCTATGTTGAGAAAGATCCCAACGCCGTGTTGGTGGGGTCTTCGGTTTCCCCATGTCAGCGCTATATCGTGGGAATGCAGACGCGCCTGGAAGGCCCCGGCTCACCGGTGTATCAGCTTGTCATCCTGGATGTGAAGGACGGCACGCGCAAGGTGATATACGAGGACGATGAGATCCGCAATCCGCATCTTCAGTTCAATCCGGTGACCGGCAAAGAGATTTTGGTGCAAAACAACCGAGGTGAGAAACTCCAGAAGGACGGTTCAAGCCTGACGACGACCCCCGGCCTGGGAACCACGCTGTTTGTGATCAATCTCGACGGGTCCAACAAACGTTACCTGCCAGTGGGGCAGCCGATTACCGCCGGAGCGACGGGCCACGAGTGCTTTGTGGCCGATACCGGCAAGGTGCTCTTCAGCGTGGGCTGGAAAATGAGCGATTTTTATACTCTCCGGCACGATGATCGCTTCCCCAAAGGAAACTTATTTACGGCTAAGCCAGGCGACGAAAAGCCCACCTGCTTTGAAGCGCCGGAGCATTTTTTCAACCATGTGTGCGCGTCAAAATGCGGAAAGTATTTCGTCGCGGATTCTCATAACAAAGGCATTTTCAGCAGCAAGACGCGAGCCTGCGCCGCTCCCTCTTTGGTGATCGGAAACCTGGAAACCGGCAAATATCGGACGCTGATCGAAGACTCTAAGGCTTCCAGCGGCGGCAACCAGTGCCGCCACACGCATCCCTACCTGACGGCCGACAATGGGCATGTGATTTACAACGCGGACCCTTCAGGCACGCCTCAGGTCTATGCAGCCAAGATCCCCAAGGAATTTTTGAAGAGCCTGGATTGAAATTGACTACCGTTTAAACACAAAGCCCGCAGCAGTCTTGCCGCGGGCTTTGTTATTTGGTTGCGTCATAAAGAACTGTGTCATCAGGATTAATAATCCCAGTGACGATGGTGGATGCGGATCAGCTTGCCTAAACGGGCGGCGAAGAGGGTGGTGAGCTCTTCGAGTCCGGCGGTTTGGGCGGATGTAAAACCTTTGGCTTCATCGCGGAAGAAGATTAACCCGGCAATGCCTTCACCCTGATAGCGGGCGCTGATGGCGACGACATGGGAGTCAGCGATGTACCCGGCATCGTCGCCTGCCCATGCTTCTAAAGTGTGTTCGTTATTAAAGTTAAGTGTCTTGGTGGCGTTGGTGATCTTGGGGCCAAGGACATCGGCGAGGTGTTCGAGGACCATTTGGCCGTTATCGCGGGAGAAGTCGTGGTTGATATAACCACCCAGGCTGTATTGGTCGTCGGAGCCGGGGAGGAAGACGGCGGCATTGGTCGGGCCGGTCACTTCCAGCACCATTTGAAGCGTGTGGCGGATGAGGGCTTCCAAGTCGAGATCCTGGCCGACACGGGCGGCAAAGCGGCGCGCCAGGGGGCTGAGCGTGTGGTCTTCGATAGGGACCTTGGCAGGGTTGTAAAGGTCTATACCGGCAGGATTTACGCCACTGGGATTGACGAGGCGGTCGGCGCCTGGCTCGGCAGGAGCCGGGGTGTGGCCGGGAAGGTCGGCGACGGCGGCGGTGATACGGGCGGTGATGACTTGGGCGGTCAGCGGGCGCAGGAGGACGTCTTTGGCTCCGGCACGGAAGGCCTCGATGATGCGAGAAGCGCTCTTTTGGGAGGCGATGCCCAGGGCGTGGAGGGAGGGATTGGCGGCCAGAGTGTTCTGTAAAGCCTTTAATCCCTGGCCTTTACCTAAGGCGAGGTCGACGATGAGGAGGGAGGGAGTCTGGGCGTCGAGAGCTGCCGTGAGCGCTTGGTGGGAGGAAACGAGAACGACGCGGATGCCGTGGTTGGCCAGGGCTTGGGCGACGTGGCCTTTAAAGGCGCGGTCGGCAATGGCGACAATCGCTAGAGTGTCTTGTTTTAAGCTGTTTTCGGGGCTCTGGATGGCACGGGAGGACGGAAACTGGAACGGCTGTACCATGGCTTGCCTTTGGGTGTCATGGGTGAGTCCGTCCTTGGTGGGGGAAAGCCGGCAGGCATCCAGGCCTTTTGGCGACGATTGCCTCGGCGCTCAATGGGGTGCCGGGGCAACATGCGATATTACGGGGTTTTTTGAGGGGTGCCAGTGTTTTAGAGCTATAAAACAAGGGAATTGACGTTTGGGTCGGAAGGGGGATGAGCGGGGTGAATGCTTGAAGCCTCCGCAAGAATAAAGTGGTTTAAGTTGTTTATTTAAAGATATTTATGTTCGTGCTAAAGGTGTGCGGTGTTGGTGGGTAAGCTGGCAGACGGAACCCTAACATGGTTGGGAAGTGGTTCCGATAACGCGGAGGGGGAGGTGAGGGGGGTGTGAATAAAGGTGGGGTTGTTGCACGGGTTTTCCCCGGGGTTTCCTCCTTGGGACCACGCCTGGCCTGGAGAGAGCGGGGAGAGGGCGCGAAAGAAGGGGGTTCGAAAATCCCTTGCGTTTGGGCAATATCGTTGACGTACATGTTGTGTGTCTGTTTTTTTAAGCGCTTGTTTTAAGGGGTTTGGTGAGAGGGCAAAAAGGCAATTTGCATGAAAAAGGAGCGCAGAGGGTGGATTCTGCGCTCCTTTGGATGGATTTGGTTGGTTTTAGATTTCCGGGTCGGCGAGGGGGTTCAAGATGTCGGCTTTGGTGAGGTGTTCGACGATCATTTCGACGGCTTCGTGGGGTGCGAGCTGGGTGGTGTCGACGGTGATCTCGGGGGCTTCGGGTTTCTCGTAGGGGGAGCTGATGCCGGTGAAGTTTTTGAGTTCGCCGCGGCGGGCTTTCTTGTAGAGGCCTTTGGGATCGCGGGACTCGGCGACTTCGAGGGGGGCGTCGACGAAGACTTCAAAGAATTCGCCGGCTTGAACAAGTTCGCGGGCGAGCTGGCGGTCGGCCTTGAAGGGGGAGATGAAGGAGACGATGACGATGAGGCCGGCATCGACCATGAGGCGTGCGACTTCGGCAATGCGGCGGATGTTTTCGACGCGGTCGGAGTCGGTGAAGCCGAGGTCTTTGTTTAAGCCGTGGCGGATGTTGTCGCCGTCTAAGAGGTAGGTGTGGTGGCCGGAGGAGTGGAGGTTGCGCTCGAGCTGATCGGCGATGGTGGACTTGCCGGAGCCGGAGAGGCCGGTGAACCAGAGGATGGCGGGCTTCTGGTGCTTCATGGCGGCGCGGACATCCTTGCTGACCTGGGTGGCGTGCCAGTGGATGTCGTGGGCCTTGCGGAGGGCGGAGCGGATGAGGCCCGCGCCCAGCGTCGCATTGGAGATGCGATCAATGAGGATGAAGCCGCCGGTATCGCGGTTGTCGATGTAAGGGTCGAAGGCGATGCGCTGGTCGAGGCTGAGCTGGCAGAGGCCGATTTCGTTCAAGGTGAGCGTTTCAGCCGGGATGTGTTCCTGGGTGTTGACGTTGACCTTGTGGAGGACCTTGGTGATTTTGGCGGTGACGAGCTTTGCGCCGATCTTGAGGCGGTAGGCGCGGCCGGCGACCATGGGTTCCTCGGCCATCCAGACGATGGTGACTTCAAACTTGTCGGCGACTTCGGGGAGTGATTCGACTTCGGCGAGGATGTCGCCGCGGCTGATGTCGATTTCATCGGCAAGGGTGATGGTGACGGATTCGCCTGCGACTGCGGAGGGGAGGTCGCCATCGAAGGTGACGATGCGGGCGACGGTGCTTTCCTTGCCGGAGGGGAGGACGCGGAGGCGGTCGCCGGGTTTGACGGTGCCGGAGGCGATCATGCCGGAGAAGCCGCGGAAGTCGAGGTTGGGGCGGTTGACCCACTGGACGGGGAGGCGGAAGGGGGCGGTCTGGCTGTGATCGTCGATCTTGATGGTTTCGAGGTGGCCGATGAGTGTGGGGCCGGTGTACCAGGGGGTCTTGGGGGAGGGGACGGTGATGTTGTCGCCCTTCAATGCCGAGACGGGGATGGTGACGATGCTCTCGAAGTTGAACTGCCTGGCGAAGGCGAGGTACTCGGCGACGAAGCCGTCGAAGACTTCCTTGGAGAAGTCGACCAGGTCCATCTTGTTGACGGCGAGGACGATGTTCTTGATGCCCAGGAGGGAGACGAGGTAGCTGTGGCGGCGGGTCTGGGTGAGGACGCCTTTGCGGGAGTCGAGGAGGATGATGGCCAGATCGGCGGTGGATGCGCCGGTGACCATGTTGCGGGTGTATTGTTCGTGGCCTGGGGTGTCGGCGACGATGAATTTGCGTTTGTCGGTGGCGAAGAACATGTAGCCGACGTCGATGGTGATTTTCTGCTGGCGTTCTTCTTCGAGGCCGTCGGGGAGGAGGGAGAGGTCGAGCTCGCCGCCGACGGTGCCGCTGGTGACGGAGTCTGAGGAGAGCTTGGCGAGCTGGTCCTCGAAGATCATTTTGGAGTCGAAGAGGAGGCGGCCGATGAGGGTGCTTTTGCCGTCGTCGACGCTGCCGCAGGTGATGAAGCGCAGCAGGCTCTTGTGCTGGTGGATCTTGAGGTAGTCTTCGATGTCCATGGCGGGTTTGTTGGGGGGGGTTGCCATTGTTTGTGCTTCGGTAGGTATTTTTCGATTTCGCGGCAAGGGTCTGGTCAGAACAGACCAAAGAAAGAGATCCGAGCGTGTGTGGCTGTTGTCGCTTTAGAAGTGGCCTTCTTCTTTTTTCTTCTGGAGGCTTGTGCCGTCGCGGTCGACGGCGCGTGTGCCGCGCTCGGAGGTGGAGGTGACGAGCATTTCCTGGATGATTGCGGGGAGTGTGTCGGCGTCGGATTCGATGGCGCCGGTGAGGGGGTAGCAGCCGAGGGTGCGGAAGCGGACTTTTTTCATTTCGACTTTTTCGCCGGGCTTGAGCTGCATGCGCTCGTCATCGACCATGATGAGCATGCCGTCGCGCTCGACGACGGGGCGCTCCTTGGCGAAGTAGAGGGGGACCATGGGGATTTTTTCGAGGTGGATGTACTGCCAGATGTCCAGCTCGGTCCAGTTGGAGAGGGGGAAGACGCGGATGTGCTCGCCCTTGCGCTTCTGGGAGTTGTAGATTTTCCAGAGTTCGGGGCGTTGGTTCTTGGGGTCCCAGCGGTGCTGGTCGGAGCGGAAGGAGAAGATGCGCTCCTTGGCGCGGGATTTTTCCTCATCGCGGCGGGCGCCGCCGAAGGCAGCATCAAAGTGGTGGAGAGCGAAGGCCTGTTTGACGGCATCGATCTTCATGAGATTGATGTGGAGATTGCCGTGCGTGAAGGGGTTGATGTTGGCGGCTTTGCCTTCGGGGTTGATGTAGACCAGGAGATCCAGGTTGAGGTCTCTGGCCATCTGGTCGCGGAAGGAGATCATCTCCTTGAACTTCCAGGTGGTGTCCACGTGGAGGAGCTTGAAGGGTAGCCTGGAGGGGTGGAAGGCTTTGAGCGCGATGTGGAGCATGACCGCGCTGTCTTTGCCGATGGAATAGAACATCACGGGGCGTTCGCACTCGGCGACGACCTCGCGCATGATGTGGATGCTTTCGGCTTCGAGCCGCTGTAAGTGGGTCAAAGTTTTCATGGGGGTAACAGTTTAGCGGAAAAAGGGGCGGGGGAAAGGGTTGGGGGAAAGGTAAAAGGGGGGGTGGTGAAAGTTGAAAGGGATAAGGGATAAGGGATAAGGGATAAGTGCGGAAAAGGAGGGTGGAGAAGAGCGTGCGGTAGAGGAGTCTGTGTGGTCGTTGTATGGTTTAGCGGACGGGGGCGAGGAAGAGGAAGGGGGTGGGGAGCCGATTTTCAACACGAAGGCGATGGTGGTGGATATGGGTTGGTGGGTTTGGGTTGTCAGAGAATCGTCAGGGTTGGCTTTTGGGCTGGAGTGGGGAGGGGTGTAGATCGCGCCCTCAAGCGAGGGCGCGATGGGCATGGCTTTACTGGGAGGTTGGGATGAGTCTGCTTATGCACACTCACCTGCTATGCGGGTTCAAGAAAAACCCAGCCAGGATTCGGGGTTGGGGTGGGGAGTGATCGATATTTGCGTGAAACACGCGCTTGGTTTTAGATCAGGGGGTGTTTTTTTCTTGGGGGTGGACTGGTGCGTAGGGAGGGCGGAGTTCGCGGTTTGGAGCGTGGAAGTGCACGCGATTTATATTCGATAGGTTAGACTGAATGGCCAGACGAGGAATATCGAATTTACTCAGCATGCAGTAGATTATTTCTGTTTATCGCGGAGTTCACGTCGAAGTTTGACCGCTGAGCGGACAGAGTTTTCCACCTCAAGCCATCCCATTTCGAGACGGTGGAACTCATAGATTGGTTTCGCATCGGTTGTGCCACATTGAAGCTTTGATAGTCGTTGTTCAAGCCTGTGATTTTGATCAAGGTCACTTCGTTCGAGAGGTATCCAGATTAGAGTGCACATGCCTTTGTCTGATCGGTCAAGTGCGATCGGAAGCTCTTTTTTTTGTATAAAATTCGACACGCGAGCTGCCGTAGTATAAAACAAAAGAATTATATCCGCTTCTTCTAAAGATTCCATAATTCCTTTTTCCCAGAGTTCGCCCGCAATCAAATCTCTGTCATGCCAAACTTGGATGTATCCTTGCTGGCTGAGAAGAGTTAAATGTTGCCGGAGTGATTCTAGTTCCTTCTCGTTTTTGTGAGCATAGCTAATAAATAGGCGCATTCTCATTTCTGCGTCTGGTCCTAATGCCTTACGAGCATCTTCACTTTCAACTTCATTTAGTGTTTCTACAACCGGCATGCCTATTCTTTTCCCGTTTGGTGCTTGGCCTACGGTAATTTTTAATGTGGGGTCATTCTCTCGCTCCGCCATACGTAGTTCATTCAACTCAACCCATTTTTCTGGGTATCCTTTAACCGGGACTTCTTCAATAGATTTTACATTTCCATGGAGTTCCACGAGGTGAGAACGAATAATATCAAAAAGATTTTGTCGTTGTTCGATTGTGCCATTTATTACGGCTACGTCAGTCCTTCGTTGTGATCTGTCGAGTCTTACCAAAGCCTGACTAGAATTCCACTCTAAGACCACCCCAGAACGCCATCTCCATTCAGGATGTTTTGAACTCATTTCATGTGTTCGTGTAATAAAACGCGGCAGCAACCCTGGGGGCAGCGCCTCGGGATATGTGAATCTTAGTTTTTGAACATCCGGTACAGAAAATTCGATGAAGGCAGCTGGTTGTACTTCTGGTAGAAGTTCTGGTATCAACCAATATTTTTGTATGTTTGAAGCAGTTACAATAGAATTTAGATGAGTTGATTTTTGGAGTTTGTCGAAGATTCTTTTGTCATTGGCATCATCTTCTAGAAATTTTACGTGGCTTCCAATGGAGCTAAGGGGAATGACTCGTGGTAGGAAATGATTTTTTTTAGTTGATTGAGGCTGGTTCGATTCATGTTGCGATTTGTTTTTTTGTACAGAATGGTTTTTTTCATTGTCAGATCTAATAGCAAATGCAACTTCAAATTTTTCCATTAGATCCATAACAAATTCATGTTTTTCTCTAGGGTAAACGTGTTCTGGCAGAGCACTTGTAAGAGAGTTTTCATTAAAAATGCCATGGCAATCTTGTTTTTGTGAAAAACGCAATAGACCGTAAATTCCTTCCGTTACCCATTGAGGTTTGAGGACACTTGTGTGCTTTAGCCGTTGATGATCTCGGAAATTTAACGCAATGCCCAATCTGTGTAGGTTTTGAGCTAGGCTGTCTTGCTGCTGTGGTTCGTTAACACCTTTAGATATACAGAGTGCTTGGTATTCTTTATAATCAAAAAAGCTTTTAGTTGATTTGGCGAGTTCTTCTTTTATTAAGTGCCATTTTTTAGGAACAAATTCCCATACGTGCGGCATTTGATCAACGGTTTCAGCGATCAAGTTACGCAATTTGGCAATACCGAGTTTTGTCAGAGCATCGGTTTTGATAAAATTGATGATCTGTGGGCATCTTTCGCGAAGACGAAACTCATCGACTGAAAATGCATGTGAGTCATATTTATTTAAAACTACAATTACTGGGCTTTCGCCACCGAAACTCTGAATGAAGCGCAGCCAATAGTCTGTTTCATTTTCCCAGTTGCTCTCTCTTCCCTCTAAAACCAATACATAGACACAGCGTTCGCTCAAGAAAATTTGGTGTGTTCCATGTAGAAATTCTTGTCCTCCGAAATCCCAGACATGTGCTCTCGCAATACCTTTAGCGCAGGGTAAGTCAATGGGAAGTACAGTAATTCCCGGGGTTTCTTGTTCTTCTAGGTTAATGTCTTTTTCACGCAGGGCATTGAGCAATGATGTTTTTCCAACGCGGCCGCGACCAACGAGAAGTAGACGCACTTCTTGTATTGGCGCTTTACCTTGTTCTAGCAGTGCAAAGAAATAATCTAAGATTGCGCTAGGTGAAGCTGGCTTTCGTCGCGGCGTCTCGCTTTGAGTGGGACCTAAAACTTCATCAGGCAGGGTTAGACCGGGATTATCATGAAGGTAGAGTTGGCTGAGGGGCAAGCTGGTAATTTCGATTGGAAGTGTGGACAAATTATTATCTGTTAAGTCTAATATCTGCAAGGAATTTAATTTTTTTATTTCTTGAGGAAGGCTCGTGAGTGAATTCTCTGCGAGTTTAAGAGTCGTAAGAGTTTTTATTTCCGTGACAAATTTCGGTAGTTTATGAAGTTCTGTTCGTGACAGATTTAATTCGATTAATGACTTTAGCTTGCTAATGCTGGCTGGTAGGCCAGCCAGGGGGTTATTGAAAAGGTCAAATTTTCTTAAGTTGACAAGTAATGATATTTCTGGTGGCAGGAATGATATTTTGTTACTGGAAAGACTTAATTCCTCTAAAGAAGGTATTTCTGATAGTACTGAGGGAAATTTGTTGAATTGATTGTTAAATGCATATAATTCTTGCAAAGAGTTTAGATTTTTAAGATGAAGTGGCAAAGTGGCGAATTTGTTATTGCCTAAATAGAGTTGACGCAAATTTGATAAGTGGGAAATTTCAAAGGGTAAAGTAATAAGGTTGTTTGATGTAAGCTTCAGTACACGTAAAAATTTTAATTGCCCAATTTCTCGTGGAATAGAGTTAAGTCCTAGGTTTTTTAGGTCTAGAGTTTCACTTTTACTTTGGAGGCAGAGTTCAATCCTGTGCAGAGCTTGTTTTTGATCGTCTGTAGTACTAGTGTAAGTATTTTCGATGTCCATGAATTCCGTCCCCATTGGTGTAGTTTAGCTGCGCCAGCAATTATCGTTTCTGTATAAAGATTACCGTTGAACCTTCGATGAGACAAACATGTCTAAATTTATTGATGTGCAGGATCGCGGGAGAAAGATTGGAAGAGGGCGTGAAGGTAGCGAAGTTGAGAGAACGTTGGTGTCGATCAAGAGATCAGGCTGTACTTACTTCTCATTGCGTTCGAGCTAACGGTCACTGGACATGTTGGGTTTGGGTTGGTTTTTTTGTGGGTGTTGATGGAGAGAATCGGGCTGTGCCCGATCCCTCATTTGCATTTCGGGCTAACCCAACTTCCGCACTGAGTTCATAAAAACGGCCCTGGGAGCATCCCAGGGCC
>CAZGOM010000103.1:0-7753 GCA_964527265.1 uncultured Phycisphaeraceae bacterium
ACTATCAGACCGGGGCGATGCGGATTCAGGGAATCCAGCTCTTAATCGATTCGAATCATGATGGGGTGTTTGAGACGGATAAGGCGGGTGGAGCCAAGCAGGATCCGCTGCTGATTTCGAGCGCCGGGGACTATGATGGAGATGGAATCCCGGACTTTGAGGACGGATATGACAGCGACAACTCCGACGGCATGAATGAGGATGATGTGGTTGGAACAGCGAATCTTTACCCGGTGAAGGTGAATGTGCCCAGCTGGTTTGATATCAGGCGGGCGGGGACTTACGTCAGTCTGGAAACGGAAGATGGAAGTCCGTTGAAGTTGTTTACGCAGAATACCGGGGTGAGGCTCTCGGAAGTGGAGATGTTTGGGCGGAGTTCGTTGTTGGAAACGACGCCGGAAAATGCCTTAACTCCAATACAGTTTGCTGCCATGGATGCTGGGACGCTTCTGGCGGCAGTTGAGGATGTTGGGCTTTTTGAGATGTATGCAGATGCTGGTGGGGTGATTGGTGGAAAGAATAGAAGTACAATCACGCCGATTACTGTTAATCCATCTATTGCATTTGTGACCAATGAAACTGGAGTCTATCAGTACACACAGAATCTTGACGTCGTTGCATATGCACAGCCAATCACAAATCAAACGATTGCTAATTCGGTTGAAGTGAAAATCGAACTGGGCGGGACGGTAGAGGAATTACATCTCAGGCTAAATCCTTTTACCATTTTTTCGGAAAGTCATATTCGTGTTTTTTTAAAGGGGCCGGGTAATTCGTTTAAATTCCTTTTAGGGGTTGGCTTAACTGGCGCAGTTAAATCCAGTGAGACGTTTAAGGCGACGGAAAGTGATCCGCTTCGAGTTAGTTTGGCTGAATTGTTGGCGGGGAAGATTTATGTAGAAGCTGTGAGTCCAATTGTTAATGATTCGCGTGACTTGACTCTCGTTCAATATGCAGATGATTTGTTATTTGTAGATTTTGTGTACACAAACGAGATGCGTGTAACACAGACGGCAAGTGTTCAAACTCATCGAAAGGCCGTAGAATTTACATTTAAGTCGCACGAGTTGATTTCCGAGTTTTACGCCTTTCAACAAAAGTATAAATTGAATTTTCCGGACGTGCCTGGACATGCAGCAATTAATTGTGTGCCAGTTTCGGTTCAGAATAATATTATTGATTCATTCAAAGGAAGCTTAGAAGCAGTTGCGGAAAGACTGTTTCAGATGAATGCTATGGTTGGATTATATGGCACTTTTATTCCTCAGTCTGTTTACGCTGACAGTGTCATAAATACGCGGGTTGGATTTGATCATTACTTCAATTCATTGACAACTGATGGAAATGGCGATAGATCTAGTCCATTGCCATTTGAGGCAGGCTTTTCAAAGTTCATAGTTAAGATGCGGGGAATATCGAAAAAATTATTTAATAATATTGTTCCGGTTGAATTTATTTTTAAGGGATATGAGCGGGGGGGGAGATTGGCTTCGGCAATAATTGGTGGGAATGAGATATCTTATAACGTGACCAATCCGATTGTTGTCAATAAGATTCGTGTGGGAATGGGAATGTATAGTTCTTTGGTGCACACAAAATCTGTCAATATAATGCTGCATGAACTGTTGCATTGTGTTGCGTCGGCTGACGACAGAAAGTTTGGGAAGTATAAAATTTTCCCTGTTGGGGGAGGGGGAGGGACGGCTTTGGATAGTGATGAGGTTTATATCCACTCCTCAGGTGAGTATTTTGTTCTTCTGAATGGTGTTGGATTTCCAATAGGAGATGATGGTGTGGAAATTAATCCTTATCGTTATGATTTTCGTTTGCGAAATATAACTATCGATAATTTTTTAAACCATACAGACACACTAAAGACATTTTTTCTGCATACACGTGCGGAATTCGATTCTGGCGTTCCTGGTATCCGTAAATTGCCTTTAACACCAGATCCAGATAGGGAGTAGTTATGGTTTCTTTAAGATTGCGGAAAATGGCCAAGCGCATTGCAATTATCGTTTTAATTTTACTAGTTTTTGGAATAGGGTGGATAGTATGGTTTAAAAACAAGAATCCCGAGAAATTACTGGAGGTAAGTACTCACTTCACGGAAACAGCTTCTTCCGACGCGACTCACAGTCACTCTGTCCCCAAAATAAGCCGTAGGGATTTCTGGGAGGCTATTGGAAGAGAAAACTCGACTGATGCTAAATGGGCTTTACTCATTCAACAAACGCGCGAGAACTGGAACTCTCCTACAGTTACGGAAGCTCAAGTGATTGATCTTACAAAACGATCAATAAGTGGTAATAGGGAAGACATGGAGCTAGTCTTGGTCTACTTTCCTGAAGCCATTTCAAGGCTGAAATATACCGATCAAGAGATTGATCGAGTGGCCAAGTATTTACAGCCGCAAGAACATGAAATAGCTGAGTGGGGTGAGTCGCCAAATAACGAAGCTACAAGGCGTTATCTACATCAACTGACGGGGCGTGAATTCATTGATTATAAAGCGTACTTGGACTATCGGCGTCAATCGGATTTCACAACGCAATCAGCCACACCGCGCTAAACAATTATCATAGGAGTTGGTGCTAATCTAGCCGTGATGTTTAATCAGATCAGCCAAGCTTGATATCGCTGAACAAGGGAAACTTCTAGCGGCCTTTCTTGATGCGGCTCCCGACGCCACGGCACTGGAGCCAGTCATCCGCGTACTCGAAGACTCACTTGTGCGTTTGCCAATGCTTGTTTGCCGGTTAGTAGAAACTGGTATTGAGGTATTCAAAGCAGATGCCAGTGACATCCTTACACGTGGCGCCTCCGTTGCTGGCGATCTCTCAAAACTCGTAATTCGTTTGTACACACAGTCGGAAGACGAAGCTATAAAGAAACGATGTTTGAACGCAATCGACATTATGGAGCAATCTGACTTTCTTGGGTTGTCAGATGAGCTGGGGCAAATTGATCGATGATGGATTTATTACATGTAACACATCAGTATGATTCTTTGCCCTTTAGCAGATGGAGAGGGTTAAAACGCGCTTTAACGTTGTGGGGCAAATACTGGAATGCATTAGCGCAGATGAAGTGGGGAGAACAGGAGGGAGACACACTGGATTTTTTCAGGTTGATTGCCATGAAGCCGGCACAGCGCTGACGCGAGAGAGTGGAGGATAGAAAATAGAAAGTAGACGGAGTGAAGACCGGAGGTTGCTCGTTACGGGTGCTTTGGCATGGAAGCAGGCGCGGCGCTGGCGTGAGAGAGTGGATGATAGAAAATAGAAAATAGACAGGGTGAAGACCGGACCCTGCGGGATCAAGAGTCATGGCGTTTTTTTTATTTTGGGGGTTGCTGGGCTTTTTCGTCCGCGCGTTTTTTTGAGGCGAGTTTGATGGCGGTGTTTAAGAGGGATTTGAAGTTTGGGGAGCGGCGGGCTTTTTCGAAGAGCTCGGCGAGGCGGAGGTCGTCGGGGCTCATCTCGGAGGCAGGAGTGAAGTAGGAGATGGTGTTGGCATGGGCGTCGGTGAGGGTCCAGAGATAGCCGGGTTCTTTTTTGGGGCCGATGGCGGGAATGATGTCGGAATAACGGCCGGAGTCGGGGTCGAAGGTGGTGCTTGTTTTGGCGGGTTGAGTGTCGGGTTGGGTGGTGGCTGGGGTAATGCCGAAGGCGCTTTCGACGTAATCGGTCATTTTGGCCACATCGGCTTGCTTGATCTGGTCGATTCGGGCGGATTGCTTGTCAAGAATGGCCATTTTCTCGTCGATGGGAAGCTCTTGTGCGCGGGTTTGGGCTTCCTGGAGGACGGATTTGACGCCTTCGCGGGTGGAGACGCGTTGGGCGAGGGCTCGGTCGGTGCCGGAGAGGAGATTGCCGTGCGCTGGGTCGGGGGAAGGGGTGACGATTTCGCGCACGGCGGCGGGGACGGCTTCGGAAGTGGCGGTGACGCGGACATCGCCCTGGATGGAGAAGCTGTAGAAATAGGCGTAGAAGGCGACGAAAGTGATGATGCCGCCGTGGAGGAGGAGGGAGCCAGCCCAGCCGATGGCCTGATGGTTGGATGGGTTGTTTTTCATACGGCGGACCCCGGCGGGATGTGAGAGGGGTTTTTTTACCAGTCGCTGCGCATGAAAGCGGTGACGTCCTGGGCGATGCGCTGGGCGGCTTCGTGCTGGCCGCGGAAGTAGGTATCGCCGACGGTCTGGTTGGGGAGGAAGCGTCCGACGACGACCATGCCCTTGCGTTCGCGGATGATTTTGTCGGTGAGGCTCTTTTTCCAGACGACGTCGATGGTGATGCGGAATTCCATGTCCTGGGGGAGGCCGGTTTCCCGTTCGCGGGAGACGATGGCCTGATCGACGGCGATGATGGTGCCTTCGATGGTGGTGTCGGCGGTGGAGGTGGTGAGGGACTTGTAGGGGGTGCGGAGTTCGATTTCGTTGATGAGGGCTTTGGTGACGTCGAATTCAAGGCCCTGGTAGAAGGTTTTATTTTTGAAGATGGGGACGAAGACGGTCTGATATTCGGTGTTGTAGGTGGGTTTGGTGGAATAGCCGCACGCGGGGAGGGCCAGGACGCAGGCGAAGAGGGCGAGAAGGGCCATGGCGGCCAGGGCGAAGCGCGGGGTGGTGGAGCGGGTGGGCATGGTTTGCGGGCCTGGGGTTTGCCGGTTGCGGGATGGTTATGGGGCGACGGGGCCGAGGATGTTGCCGGGGGCGCCGGGGATGTTGGGGCCTGGATCGGGGAGGGACTTCTGATCGTCCTTGTTGCGGTCGAATTTTTCTTTTTCGCGGCCGCGGCGGAGGCGTCCGACATCGCCGGAATCCAGGTCGGTGGTGACGAGTTCGTTTTCCACATCGATGCCGGAGGAGGGTGGGACGATGGGGTGGCCCCAGGCGACGAGTTTTTCCATGGCGATGCGGGCGGCGGCGGTGCGGGGATGTTCCTGGACCACGCGCTGATACATGGTGATGGCGGAGACTTTGCGGGTCTGGCCTTCGTACCATTCGCCCTGGCGGAGCATTTTGAGGGCCTGGGATTCATCGATGCGGACCAGGAGGGCGTCGGCACCGATGCGCTCGGCGGAGGCGGGGAACTGGCGCTTGAACTGGCGGAGGCGGCGGTCCGCCTCGATGAGGCCGGTGGCATCGAACTGGGGGCCTTTGAAGCTGGCGAGGCTGGCCTGGATGGCGCGGAGCATGGCGCGCTCGGTCTTGATGCTCTTGGGGTAGTTGAGCATGAAGAGGGAGTAGGCTTCGACGGCGCGGCGCATTTCGCCGCGGTCGAAGTAATAGTCGCCCAGGAGCATGCTGGCGGTTTCGCCGATCTGGCTGCCGGGTGAGCGTTCCTGGGTGCGGATGAAGATTTCCTCGGCTTCGGAATCTGCGGTGACAAAGCGCATGCCCCAGAGCTTGCGTTTCATGCCGCCGGCGTAGAGCTTGGCGATTTCAAGTTCGCGCTCGAGGGCGGTGTTGAATTGCTCGGTGCCGGGGAATTCGCGGAGGATGCGTTCGTAGTCGAAGAGGGCTTTGTATTCGTTGTGGTCGGCGACTTTGGCGTCGGCGCGGACTAAGAGGGCTTCGATGAGAAGGGGGTTGTTGGGGTAGCGCTCGATCCATTCATCGGCTTGATCGACGGCGTCCTCGGCATCGCCCTGGGCGATTAAGCGGCGGATTTCCTGGAGCTTGCCTTCGGGGGATTCGGGGTCGACGCCGGGCTGCTTGACCCAGGCGGAGCCTTCCATGATGTACTGTTCCTGGGCGTGCAGGCTGCGGGACGCGAAGGGGCTTGCGATCGCCAGGAGGGCGACGGCTGCGGCGGCGAGTGTGCGTCTTATGCGGAGCGTGCGTGCGTGGGGGTGTTTCATGGGGTGCGGCGGGTGCGGTTTTCGGTTCAAAAAGGCATTGTAACGCAAGAAGTATTGTGCGGCCGGGCTCCCTGCGGGGGATATCAGGTGTCAGCGAGGGATGCGTTCTTTAAGCGTGGGAAGTGGGAGGGGAGGAGGTGTTTATTGGCGGCCGAGGGTGGAGTAGGGGGCGATGCGTTTGAGGGTGTCGGGCGTGACGCCGGGGACGCGGAGGAGGGTTTCGTGAGAGGTGAAGGGGCCCTGGGTGTAGCGTGAGGTGACGATTTTATCGGCGAGGGATGGGCCGATGCCGGGGAGGAGGGCGATGGCGCGGGAGTCGTCTTTGTTGAGATTGACGAGGTAGTGGGCGGGGATTTTGTGGGCTGTGGGGAAGAGAATGCCGACGCGCCATGCGCAGACCAGAAGGAAGATGGCTGCGAATGTGGTGGTGATGGCGAGGGCGCGGGTGTAGCGGGAGGGGAGAGGGGGCATAGAGGAGTTATAAAGCGGAATTTTTGACAGGAATCACACGATTTTCCGGATCTACAGGATGGGATTTTAAAGTTGAGGGTGATGAATCGTCACAGGCGTTGCGGCATGGAAGCAAGCGTATGCAAAGGGAGTGGGGAAAGAATCAATTTAGTGCAACAATCTCAGTCACCCACGATGGCACGCTACAAGACACACCGTAGCCGAGAACGTCTACAGTGTGCCACCAGGTTGGTGGGTGTCAGTTGGGGTCGACGATTTTGCCGGGGCCTTCGTTTTCGGTGTCGTGAGCCTGGCCGACGTCGAAGTCGGGCGGAGGCGGGTTGAGCAGGTTGCGTTTAAAGAGGACGAAGTGTTTGAAGAGGGCCTTGGGCTGAAAATCGACGGTGAGGAAGCCGGCGAGGGGCATTTCCATATTGGGATGGTCGATGAAGTCGGACCAGCTGACGGTTTCGATATAGGGCTTGCTGATGGCGATCTGGCAGGCGGCTTCAAACCAGTGGCGCTGGACTTTCTGGGACCAAACGCCGCGCCAGAAGCCAGCGTTGGGATCGACGGGCTGGGTGAATTCCGGGACGGCGATCATTTCGGAGGTGACGGGTTCGCTGGGGACGCCCAAAGTGAGGTGAATGGGCTTGCCCAGGCCGGAGAACTGGTCGATGAAGTTGGTGAACTGCATCAGATCGCGGGAGTACTGGCCGGGCACGGCTTGCCCCATGAGGTACTTGATGGCCAGGCCATCGAAGCTGATCTGGCGCTGGACGATCTGGTCGGCGTAGATCTGCGGGGTGATGGACTTGAGGTTGGAGGAGAAATATTCACCAAAGGGCTGGCGTATTTCGATGTGGACCTGGGCGCCGGGCTGAATTTTCTTGACGAGCATGGTGGCCATGCGGGTCAAATCCATCAATTGGTCGAGATTGAAAGAAAATTGACTGTTGACATGGAGGCCGGAGACCACGTTCCAGGTGGAAATGGAGCCTTTGTAGCGGGTGACGACGCGTTCGACGTGTTCGTAAACAAGCTCGCGGACAGTGTCGTAATCGTGTTCCCAGATGAAGAGCCACTCGGGGACCTGCATGGCGTCAAAGCTGATGAGCGGGCCGCCGATGATGGCCATTTTGTTGGCGTCAGCCCATTGGACCCAGGTGTCGAAGAGGTCAAAGCGGTAATCGCCTTCCTCAACGACGAGGCGTTTCCAGGGGAGGGGGAGGATGGCGTAATCGAAATTGGCTGCGATAGCTTTTTTATAGCGGTCGCTGGGCTCGTCGATGGCGATGGTGGTGCCGAGGATGCGTTTGGGCAATCCGGGACTGATTTTGCGGCGGTTGAGCATGAGCTCAGAGTGGGAAAGGGCGAGCTCTTCGCTGCCGTCGACGGCGACTTCCAGGCTGTCGCGGGCGAGTTTTTCGGCGCG
>CAZGOM010000103.1:7853-20114 GCA_964527265.1 uncultured Phycisphaeraceae bacterium
CATTATGTCCCAAGAGGGAGTCAGTCCATGGTTGTAAAGCGACGCTGGCTTGCAGGAGTTTCCGCCTCGGTGATTCTTGCCGCTTCGCTTACGGCGTACGGCCAGGCCAAGCAGGACCCCAAGTCACTGTGGCAAGACTTCAACCACTATGTGCGCGTGGCGCGGCCTGACATGGCTGTGGCGACGGGCAATTCCCTCCTTGCGCTCTACCCAGAGGGCAAAGACGGCAACCTTGCATTGCTGGAGGTTGTGGAGAGTGGCGGGGACTATGCCGATTTTGAGGCGACGCTGGAACGCGCAGGGCGCGTGCCTGCGCTTAAGCCCATTGCCGACAAGGTGATGAGCCGGCTGCAGGCGGCGCGTGTTGAGCGCAGCAAAGAACCTGCGCGCATTGTTGCGGATATCAAGCGTCTGGGCGAGGGCGAACGCGCCTACGTCAATGCGCTGGCCCGCCTCCGCGCTGCCGGCCCGTATGCGGCGCCGGAATTCCTGAAGGCTTTGGCCGACAAGGAAAATGCGCGTCTTCACCCGTACATCATGCAGGCGATGGTGGCCATTGGCCGCCCGATGATCTACCCGCTTTCGGAGTCGATCAACCTGCTGGAACCGGTCACGCAGGCGCAGGTGGCGCAGGTGCTGGCCGATATCGGCTATCCGCTTTCGCTGCCTTACATCAAGCGGGCGATTGAAAACCCTGCGACGGAACCGGCCGCGCGGCAGATTCTGCAAGCCGCGTTTGACCGCATTTCGGCGCCGATCAACAACGTGCCCGGCAATGCGACGGCGTCGGAACTGTTTTTGACGCTGGCGGAGAACTATTACCGCGCCAGCACCAACGGCGGCAACCTGCCGGGCGTTGAATCGAGCCTGGGGACTGACACGGGCATCATCTGGGAATACGACCGGGTGGGCGGGCTTGTGCCGATTCCTGTGCCGAAGGCGATTTACGGCGATGTGCTGGCGATGCGGGCTTCACGCTCGGCGCTGGAACTCAACCGGCAGCTGGATCGGGCGCTTTCGCTGTGGCTGATGGCGAACCTTCGCCGCGAAAACCGGTTGAACGGCGGGACGGATCTTTCTTATTCGTCCAAGTGGCAGGCCCCGATGTTCTACGTCGAAATGGCTGGCCCTTCGCGCATCCATGACATCCTTGAAGGCGCGCTGAACGACAACGATCCGGTGCTGGCACTGGACGCGATCGAAGCGCTTTCCAAGACTGCGGGCACCGCGGCGCTGGTGAACAAAGAGGGCGGTGTGCAGCCCCTCCTGCGTTGCCTGAGCTATCCGGACCGCCGTGTGCGCTTCACGGCTGCGTTTGCCCTGTGCAACGCGCATCCGACGGCGCTTTTCCCCGGCGCCAACCGCATTGTTCCCGTGCTGACGGAAGCTGTGCGGCAGGGCGATGTGAAGTATGCACTGGTGATCGGCAAAGACACGGAAGACGCAAACAAGCTGGCTGCCGTGGCGACGGACATGGGTTACCAGGTGGTGTCGGGTGATTCGCTTGACTCCGTGGCGACCCAACTTGCAACCGCGCCGGGCGTCGACATCCTGCTGGTCCATAAGGACGTGGCGGGTTTGATGGGCGCCAAGCAGCGGATGAATGCGGACTACAAGCTTGCGGGCGTGCCGGTGATAGCGCTGGTGGAAGAAAGCCAGAAGGCTGAAGCTTCCCGTGCGACCAAGAACCTGGGCAACATTGTGGTGCTGGGTGAAGGCGCCAAGGGCGATGAAATCAAAGCCGCGGCTGAAACGGCGCAGAAGGCGCAGGCCGGGAAACAGATCTCCGGTGAAGAAGCAGAAGCGTTTGCAACCCGCGCGCTTAACCTGCTGTATGAAATCGGCTCTGATCGGGCGAGCATCTTCAAGGTGGCCGATGCACGCAACGTGCTGGTGGACGCTTTGAACGATCCGCGTGAAAAGGTGGCGATCAAGGCAGGCGAAGTGCTGGCCCTGCTGGATGATCCTGAAGTTCAACGCGCTCTGGGCAACGCCGGGCTTGACCCTGCGCGGCCGACCGAGCAGCGTCTTGCACTGCTGGGCTCTCTGGCGACCAACGCACGCGCTTACGGCAACCGCTTGAGCGAACTGCAGGTGGACAAGCTCATGCAACTGGTGAAGACCAGCACGGGCGACCTGGCCATCGCGGCGGCACGCGTCCACGGCTCACTGACTCTGCCCACGTCTGACGTGGTGGAGATGATTGCGGCACCTGCGGCGAAGCCTGCGCAGTAAGGTTTTCAGAATTGCGATTCATGCAACCGCGCCTCTTTATGGGGCGCGGTTGTCGTTTGGGAAATAGGAGTGGAGCAGGAGGCGCGGGGAGATTCGATTTTTGACCAAGATTCACAAGATTTAAAAACGATTTACGAAGATGAGAAGTTGGGGATTTGGGGTCATCGCATGGTGATACCCCAGGGTTGAATTGGAATATGTGGGGGTGGTGAGGTATCTTGTTGGGCCGAGTTTTTGAGCCGGAAACCTAATTGGGAGATTGCCCTATGCCGCGTATTGAGCCGATTGAAGCTGTTAGGTTTGCGGGGCCGGCGACGGGTGATTTATCGGCTTTGATTGCGCCGCCGTACGACGTGCTGGATGAGAAGGGGAAGGCGGCGCTGTTGGCGCGGGATGGGCACAACATTGTGGCGGTGGACTTACCGCACTTGCCGGCGAAGACAGTGGGGCCGGATGCGACGTATGAGGCGGCAGGCGCGCTTTATCGCAAATGGCTGGGGGAAGGCGTGCTGAAGCGGTCGGAGAAGCCTGCAGTGTTTGTGTATCAGCAGACTTACACGGCCAATGGTCGGACATTCAAGCGGCGGGGATTGATTGCGAATGTGGCGGTGAAGCCGTTTGGGAAGGCGGCGGATGGATTGGGTGGGATTCATCCGCATGAGCAGACTTTTTCGGGGCCCAAAGAGGACCGAATGAAGCTGATGAAAGCGACGAAAGCGCAGCTTTCGCCGATTTTCGGAATGTATTCAGACCCCTCGGATCAGGTGGGTCCGGTTTTGCAGGGAGTGATAAGTTCTGGCAAACCAAGCGTTTATGCGACATCTGGTGGAGATGGGGTGCTGCATGAGCTCTGGGTGGTGGAAGACGCGGAAAAAATTACGGCTTTGAGCCGAGCGGTGCAGGGGCGGGAGATTTTCATTGCCGATGGACATCACCGGTACACGACGGCGCTGAATTACAAAACCGGGCTGGAGCAGGTGCAAGGGGCGCTGGCGGCGGGGCATCCGGCGAATAACTGCCTGTTTGTACTGATTTCGCTGCAGGACCCGGGGATGATCATCCTGCCGACGCATCGGGTGTTGGGAGGGATGGGCAAGTATTCGTTTGAGGCGTTTAGGAAGGCGAGTGCGCCGTATTTGAAGATTGTGCCGTTTGGGGGGAAGACGCTGGCGGAACTGGAGGCGGCGCTACCAAAGGCGGGCCCGCACGCGATTGGGCTGTATGACCCGCGGAATGCCCCTGGAGGTGTGGGGCAGACGATGTGGATTGCAACGACGCTGGAGGCGGACCCGCTGAAGGCATCGCACGCGAAGATGTCTGAGGCGTGGCGGCAGTTGGATGTGGCGATTGTGCAGCACATTTACGTGGAGAAGGTTTGCCAGGGCCAGCTTTGCGAAGCGGGACAGACGGTGGCGTGGAAGTTTCCGCATACGGCAGAGGAGTTTGACCGGGACACGAAGGCGGAGGGGTATCAGCTTGGGTTGATGGTGCAGGCGACGCCTTTGGAGGCGGTGCGCCTGGTGAGCGAGGCGGGGGAACTGATGCCGCAGAAGAGCACGTTCTTTTATCCGAAGCTGGCGACGGGATTGGTGATTAATCCTTTGGGCGATTGAAGAGGGACTGGGGTTGATTGTGGCGGACCGCAACAGTAAGTAAGCAGTAGAAAGTAGTGAGTGGATCGGATAGCAAAGAAAAGAGGTCTGGATCTGGTCAGAAAGAGTGGAGATTATCCAATGGAACTGTGTGGAGGAGCCATTGCGCGGGCGATTGGCGCGTGAGGGTGCAGAGAGCGCGGTGGGCGGCGGATTGCCAGTGGATGTCGAGGGTCATTTGCGAGTCGGTCCAGGTGTGTGGGGTGAAGGTGGCGGAGTCTGCGCGGAGGACAAAGCCGCGGTTGGCGGAGACGGGGCCCTGGTGGGTAAGATAAATTTTTCGGTGGTCTGGGAGGGGGGTGAGGGGGATGGAGGGGGTGGTGAGCCAGAGGCTGGTGTGGAGGGGGAGACGGAAAGCGGTGAGAACCGAATCGTTAAACCCTTGGATTTGAGGGGTTTGGAGAAGGAGGTCGTAATGGGAACCGGCGGGGGTGGTGTGCCAGAGGAGGGCTGCGGAGAGGGGATTGGAAGGGTTGGTGGGCATGGGAATTTGGCGTGAAGAAAACTGGCGCTTGGCGTGAAGTGCTTTACAATAGCGTGCAACATAAGGAAAAAGGACTTTCCAATGAGTTTCACACGGATGAATTGCGTTATTTTGACAGGTTTGTTTGTGTCTGGCCTGGCGCTGACCGGTTGCATGGACCGGACGCTGTATGAGGGCCAGTTGGCGTATGAAGATAAGAAATACGACGTTGCCGAGCAGAAGGTGACGGCGGTGCTGGCTGAGGATGATACGGACGCGAAGGCGCTGTATTACCTGGGCAAGATCCGTTTGGCGCAGGGGCGCTCGGCGGAGGCAATTGTGCCGTTGCAGAAGGCGCTGTCGCTGGTGGAGGATGAGCCGGAATCCGAGGAAGTGCTGGATGCGCTAGCGGAGGCTTACCTTCAGCAGAAGCAATACGACACGCTGGCGAACCTGCTGCAGCATGCGGTGAACGAGAACGGGAAAATGGCCGACTATCTGCGCCAGGCCAAGTACCTGGGCAAGATGGGGGATGCCGACGGCGCATTGTTGGGATACAAGAAGGCGATCCGTTTCGGCGGGCCTAAGGACGACACGGGATACCTGGCGCTGGCAGATTACTTTGAGAGCATCGGCAAGACAGACCAGGCGATCATTGCGGTACGCAAGGCGTTATACATCAGCCCGATGAACATGCGGACGCAGGAGCGGCTGCGCAAGTACGGCATTGTGCCGGGGCCTGCGGCGGCACTGCGGCCGAGCGATGATGAATTTGCGCTGGGCACGCTGAATAAATGAGATACTGATCAGCAGCGGCGTGTTTTTGAGCGCCGTTCCTAACGAAAAAAGAGTCACCCGATGCGGTTTTGCATCGGGTGACTCTTTTTTGTTGGATGTTGCAGCCGAGGCGATGGGCTATTGAATGATTAGAGCGGGTTGGAATGGGGGTTATTTCAGTTTATTGAACGCCATGCTCATGTCGACGTTGTGGTGGAAGTAGCAATAGGTGGGTACACCGAGGCGGATGGCGGGGGAGGCGAATTCCTTTGAGATGTTGTGAAGATCGATGTTCTGGAGATGGCCGACGCGGGCTTTGGTTGCGATGAAGGATTTGAGGACCACGGCCTCGAATTGGAGTTCCCTGGTCATGAGGACATAGTCCTCAATGGTGTTGAAACCCAAGGGGATGGTGAGGCTGTCGTGGAGGGTGAAAGAAGAGGTGGGCTTGTCAGGATTGGGGACGGCGCGTTCACGAAGAAGAAAGGAGACATAGCAGTTGGGGTCTTCGAGTCTGCTGGCTTTGAGGACGTTTTCATGGGACATTAAAACTTTTTCTTTCGGAAAAGGTGACCCATCATCTTACGGGGGCCTGCGCGAAAACCCTAGGGATTAGTTTGCGTAATGGGGTTTGGCTTGCGCACCATCAGGGGATTGCTGATGCGACTATGTGGAATATTCCTTGTGCGTGCCTCAGAAATAAAATTGGTTTGGCAGCGAGGGGCGTATACTCAGTAACATGGAAAGCGGTTTACATATCCTGCTGGCGGAAAATCATCGTGATGTGGTGCGTCTTTTCACGATGATTCTTGAAGAGCTCGGGCATGAAGTGACGGCGGTGGGGTCGATCAAGCAGGCGAGGCAAGCGCTGGAAATCAAGCGTTTTGACTTGCTGATGTGCGATTACCATTTGGACGACGGGACGGCACTGGAGTTGATGGTGGGGATAAAGGCGGGTGGCCGCGAGATGAAGAGCATATGCATCAGCGGAGTTGGGTTAGAGCTAGAGGAGGGGTGCGTGGAGGCAGGGTTTGATGTTTTTCTGCGCAAGCCGGTGACGTTTGATGTGGTGGAAAGCACGCTGGCTTCGCTGTGGCCGGGCGCACCGGCGCTGGATTTGAAATAGGGAAGCCAGTTGCGTGAGGACGAGAGCGGACCCCTCTTTATTCCTGTTTGACGGTAGCGAGGCGCGAGAGGATGTGGGTGAGTTCGTAGGGGTCTACGGGTTTGGAGACGTGTTCCTGAAAGCCTGCGGCGAGAGCGCGGAGGCGGTCGTCATTGTGGGCGAAAGCGGTGAGGGCGACGGCGGGAAGTTCCCGGGGGGTGTGGCCGGCGGCGCGGATGCGGCGAATGAGTTCATAGCCGTCCATGAGGGGCATGGCGATGTCGCTGATAAGGAGGTTGGGGGTGAAGGATTGCAATGCCGCGAGGGCGTGGGCGGCGGATTGGACGGAGGTGACGCGCGCGCCAACGTCTTGAAGAACTTTGCCAAGCAGACGTCCGGCGTCGGGCTGGTCGTCGACGACGAGGATGTTGAGGCCATCCAGGCGCGCGGGGGGCTGGTCGTGGTTTTCAGAGGATTTGGAAGCATGATGAGGTTGATTTTGCGCGGATTTGCCTGAGGAGGAGGATTCTTTGAGAGGAGGATGGAGGACCGGGAAGCGGACGAGGAATGTGGCGCCGAGGCCTTCGCCGGGGCTGGTGACGGCAACTGTGCCGCCGTGCTGTTCGACGATGTGTTTGACGATGGAGAGGCCCAGGCCCAGGCCGCCGTAGAGCTTGGTGGTGCTGCCGTCAGCCTGGCGGAAGCGGTCAAAAACAAAGGGTAGAAAGTCCGGGGCGATGCCAGCGCCATCGTCCTGGACCTGGATCAGGACGTGGTTTTGCTCCGTGGTGAGACTGATGCGGACGGTGCCACCGTCAGGGGTGAACTTGATGGCGTTGGAGATGAGGTTCCAGGCGACCTGCTGCATGCGGACGGGGTCGCACATGATGGGGCCGGTGGAGACGAGGGTGGTTTGAAGTTTGATCTGCTTTGCGTCGGCGGGGGCCTTGACGACACTTAAGGCGGCGGAGAGGACTGCTTTCATGTCGCTTGGGATGATGCGAAGGCGAAGCTTACCGGAGACGATGCGTGAGACATCCAGGACATCGTCAATGAGCTGGGTTTGGGCGCGGACGTTGCGTTCGATGACGGCGAGGCCTTCCTGTTGGTCCGCAAGGTTGATCTTGCCTCGCCGGAGGAGGGATGCCCAGGCCATGATGGCGCTGAGGGGGGTGCGGATTTCATGGCTGAGGGTGGCGAGGAAGACGTCCTTTGCGCGGTTGGCAGACTGGGCCTCCATGCGGGCGGCTTGCTCGCTGGCGAGGAGGGATTGGCGTTCGGCTTCGAGTGCAACGCGCTGGGTGATGTCCTTCATGGCAAGGAGAATGCGGCCGGGGGTGGCCTCGTTATTGTCCAGAGGGCAGGCGTTTAGAAGCATGGTGAGGCGGCCCTGGCCGGGGAAATCATGGGTGACTTCAAAGTCGTCGAAGGGGGTGCTGGAGTTGGCGGCGTCGGCGAGGAGTTTGCGCAATTGTGGAATGTCCCAGGCGCCTTGGCTGATTTCAAAGAGGGATTGGCCCTGGGTTTGGGCGGGGGTTAGGCCAAAGCGCTTGTAGAAGGCGGGGTTGGCGGTGTTAATGCGGTGGTCGGTGCGGAGGACGACAAAAGGATCGCGCGCGGCGCGCAAGATGGCCTGGGCGTAGTCGTTTAAGGCGGTGATTTCCTGGTCGTGGCGTTTGAGGACATCGATGTCGACGAGCATGAGGACCACGCCGTCGATTTTATTGTCGAGGGTCATGTAAGGATGGGCGCGGAGGGAGAACCAATGGCCGTTTTTGTCCTGTACGTCACGCTGCTGAAGGCGGACGGTGTCGATGGTCTGGGTGAGGAGGCGTTCGAGGTCGGTGAGATTGAGGCTGTGACGGATGCCGCCCAAGGGGCGGCCGATGTCGGTGGCGAGAAGGTTGAAGATTTTTTGCGCGACAGGGGTGAAGCGCCTGATGGTCAGGTCGAGGCTGAAGAGGATGATCGCGGTGTCCATGCTGACCTGGAGATTGTTCAGGTCGGTGTTCAAACGGCCGAGTTCGGCGCTGCGGTGAGCCATTTCCTCATTGACGGTGGTGAGTTCCTCGTTGCTGGATTCGAGTTCTTCTTTGCTGGTTTCCATTTCCTCATTGATGCTCTGGAGCTCTTCATTAGCAGACTGGACTTCCTCGCCAAAGGCCTGGAGTTCCTCGTTGGCCAGATCGTTTTCCTCCTGGATGGATTGGAGATACTCTCGGGTTTCGGAGAGCTCGCGCTGGAGTTGAGTGATCTGGCGCGCAGCTTCCTTGTTGGTGATGGGGCCGGGGGCGGGGGCGTCATAGGCGGCGGCACGTTTTGACGGTTCGGTCTCGAAGACGACGAGGTAGCAGCGATCCTTGAGGTTTCGGAGGGGAATGACTTGAATGGTGACTTTGCGCTCGTGATTCTTGTGGTAGACGCGGATGGCGTCTTTGCGGACGGGACGGCTGGTGCGTTTGGCTTTGTTGATGGTTGCGCGGAGGGGAGCCATGAGTCCGTCGTGGGCCATTTTCAAAAGATCAAAGGTGGCTTTTCCGGTGGGAGGATTGAGGTAGTCGCCGGTGGAGCCGCGGAACTGGAGGATGTGAAAGTCGGCATTCACGAGGACCGCCGGGGGCGCGAAACGGTTGGCCATAACGCGGTCCGCTTCGCGCTGAGCGTCCAGGCCACCCAAAGGCGCTTGGGAAAGCGGCCTGCCTTTTTTGGCGGCGATGACGTGGCGCGATGCGGGCCAGGGGAAAGGAGCGGGTTTGGGGGCTGGCGCGGTGCGGGAGGCGAGGGCGGGAGCGCTGGTTTTGCGGAAGATTTTCTGTTTTTTGTCGGCGGAGGCGAAGAGGTCGGAAAATTGTCCGATGGCTTCGCTGGCACCCAGGACGAGGAAGCCACCGGGTTTAAGGGCGTAATGAAAGGCGGGGATGAGTTTGTTCTGGAGGGGGGGCTCAAGGTAGATGAGAAGGTTGCGGCAACTGATGAGATCCATGCGGGAGAACGGGGGGTCGCAGAGGACGTTTTGACGGGCGAAGACGACTTGCTCGCGCAGGGTTTTGCTGATGCGATAGCCGCCGTCCTCCTGGATGAAAAAGTGATCCAGGCGGTCAGCGGAGAGATCCTGAACCAGGGTTTTGGCGTAGAGGGCGCGGCGTGCGCGTTCAAGCACAGCATCGTTCAAATCAGTGGCGAAGATCTGGAGGCGCGGCGCACGGGCGATGTTCTGGGTGAACTCGGCGTAGGCCATGGCGATGGAGAAGGGCTCTTGGCCAGTGGAGCAGGCGGGGGTCCAGACGCGGATGGGCTCATCACGTGTGCGAGGGTTTTTGAGGAGCTCGGGAAAGACCTTGAGCTTGAGGGCCTTGAAGGTGTCGGGGTTTCTGAAAAAACTGGTGACATTGATGAGGATGTCGGAGAAGAGGGAGTCGAGCTCTTTGGTATTGCCTTTGAGGAAGGCAATGTATTTTTCCAGGTTGTTGTGCCGATTTAAGACCATGCGGCGTGCGATGCGGCGATTGATGGTGTTGAGGCGATAGAGGGTGAAGTCGACGCCGCAATGGTTGCGCAGGAGGAGAAGGATTTTCTGTGTGTCCGTGGGATTGGAATCAGCGGAGCCTTTGATGGAGGGAATCTGCTCTTGAGGCTGCCTGGTTTTGTCCGGGGATTTGGGGTCAGGCTTGGGGATGTCGGACAGGATGGAATCGGCGACATAGGGGTGTCTGGCGATGCGGGCGAGCTCTTTGGCGATGTTGGTGGGGGACATGACAAAGTCGACGCAGCCGGCGGCGACGGCGCTTTTGGGCATGGAGTCGTATTTGGCCGTGTTGTTCTGGGCGAATGTGATGCCGCCCTCGGCTTTGATGGCTTCGAGGCCGAGGGTTCCATCGGAGGCGGTGCCGGAGAGGACGACGCCGATGGCGCGCTGGTGCTGGTCCTGGGAGAGGGATTCAAAGAAAGAGTCGATGGAAAGGTGCAAGCCACGGGAACTGCTGCGCGGCGCGAGTTTAAGGACGCCTTTGACGATGGTGAGGCTGGCGTTGGGCGGGATGACGTAAACATGGTTTGCCTGGACTGGGAGGTTGTTTTTGGCCTCAAGGACGGGCATGGATGTGGCCTGGGTGAGCAGGTGTGCGAGGACGCTTTCATGGTTTGGGTCCAGATGCTGGACGAGGACGAAGCCCATGCCTGTGTCGGGTGGTAGATGGCGCAGGAGCTGGGTGAAGGCTTCGAGGCCGCCGGCGGAGGCGCCGACGCCGACGATGGGGATGGTGAGGAGAGAGGGAGAAGGTGTGGGCAAAGGCGGAGGGCGTCGTTTTAGAACCGGAATGGCTGAAGATTTTTTCGTGAGTTTGTTGTTTTTAAGAGATTGCGCCATGAAATATCTCCAGCCAGCGGTGCTGGTCTGTCTTAGAAGTGCGTTGCCTGGGGGAGAAGAACAGGAGGGAAAGGGCTGGGATTTTTAGGATCAGCCGGAAGGGTTTACGCCCCCATCATACGGTGAGGGAGAGCCGGGTGTGGGGGAAAAATCAATGGGCTCAAGTCAGCCAAGTTTGCGGCGTGATTGGCAGGGGGTGTGAATATTTAGTTATTTTCAACTGAATTTAAAGATTGACGGAAATCATGTTGAGGTCTAGTATCCTGCTTTGTCTGGCCTTCTTAAAGTATTTCTGAACATCATTTCTATTGAAGATAAAGTGGAGGACGACATGAAGAACAATTGTGCCGCAGCGCGTGGATTTTCACTCATTGAGCTGTTGGTGGTGATTGCGATTCTGAGTGTGTTGATGTCGTTGCTGCTGCCGAGCCTGTCGAAAGCCAAGACGCAGGCGGAGAATTTGAAATGCACGGCGATTTCGCGGGGGCTGGCGGTGACGATGTCCAGTTATTTCAACGACATGAAGGGTTTTATTCCGCCACTGGCGAATCCGAATCCTGATGGGAGCCCCGGGGCGTGGGGGTACAACTATGGGTCGTGGTATCCGATGCTCAGGCCGTGGCTGACGCTGGGGAATCCCAATGGGAATGGGACGTACCGCAATGACGACGCGCGTGTGACGGTGTGTCCTTCGCGGGTGACGGGGGTTTATACGTATGGGTATCCGTATTTTCAGTATGCGATGCCTTGGAACTTGAGGTTTCGGGTGGGTGGGAATGCGATGTGGAGCTGGCGGGTAGATGAGTTGCAGGATTTGTCGAGTACAGGGATGTTCATGGATAACGGTTACTATCCGGACTCGATTTATTACATGTCGGTGGGGATGTTTGCCCAGTCGGATTATGTGATTTCGGGGACGATGTATGCGAGTAAGCAGCACAATGGCGAAGGGATCAGCCAGACGTTCATGGACGGGCATTCAGAGTTTGCGGTGTTGAGCCCAGCGAGCGCGACGACGCACATTTTCCCATCGAATGCGAAGTTCAACCATCGGACATTTTATGGGAAGACGGGGTTGGCGCCGGATGGGAGCGGTTATTTGTCGCTGTATTACCAGTTCATGCCGTGAGGGTTTTTAATGGGGCAGGGACTGAAAACTATCTGACTGCGTGGCAGAGGTGAGGTTTTTGGAGGCGACGACGCCGTCGGCATAGAGCATGCCGGTCTGGTCGGCGTGCATGCGTAGGTTTGAGGGCATGATGATGCCATTGGCGCGATAAAGCAGGTCAGAGGCGATGGAGCCGATGCTGTAGGGGGCTTCGCCGATGATGGGGTGATCTGCGCCGGCGGCGTTCCAGCGATAGGCGGGTTTGTAGGAGCCGACGGCATAAAAGCCGCCGACGACGGTTTGGACTTCCCAGCCGCCCCAGACACCGTAGGTGGAGGGCTCCCACCATTGGCCGATGGCGGCGTAGGACATCCAGTAGGTATCGACGGCGTAATTCATGTCCCAAGGGACGCCGCGGCGTACGCCTTGGGTGGAAGGGCAGAGGAAGGGGGGCTTGCGCCAGATGAAGTTGTTGGCGATGGGGGAAGAAGTGGCGACCCAGCCGGAATCGATTTGTTCGAGTTCTTTGGCGAAGGAGCCTTCGGGGAGGAGATA
>CAZGOM010000104.1:0-19902 GCA_964527265.1 uncultured Phycisphaeraceae bacterium
TCTTCAAATCAACCAGAATCTCCCCCGCCTCTTCCGAGCTGATATGCCCGCCCGAGTGGTCACGCATCTTCCCATCCACCACCGTGATGAAGTTCACGCGGAAGATCCAGTCCGCAATGTCCAGGGGAATCCCCAGTGCCGCCGCTTCCAGCGGCGCGCGGCCCTTGTGATACTTCGCAGGGTCATACCCCAGCAGGCTCATCGAGCACACATCGCTCCCGCACGGAAACCCAACCGGCGTGGTCGATGCCGTCCCCAGCCGCCCCGCCTTCGCCAGCCTCGCCAGCGCAGGCATCTTCGCCGCCTCAAACGCCGTCTTATTCCCCAACTCCGCAATCGGATAATCCGCCGCGCCATCAGGAATCACAATCACATATTTCATCGTCGATTTATTTTTGCTCATAAGCCCTCCATTCTAACCCCTCTGCGTGCCATGCTCTCGTCTGCGTGAGCATGTCTTCAACGCGCCACCACAATCAAACAACCCCCTGGAACCCAGTGCTATCCCCTCCCTCACCTTCTCACCTCCATACCCCCTTTGAATCTCCTACACCTTTCAACGCCAAATACACATGACATCCTCACCTCTAGAGCATTTGTCATAAATAATCTCCGCATTTCTTTCTCCCTCCCCTCAGGGCTGATCTTTCCCCACATCTTGCCAATAAGCCTGCAAATGCCCCAGCCGTGTTAGCGCGCAGCGCCAGCAAGCGTTCGGGCGAAGCCCGAATCTCTCAACACGCCCCCGCACACCTCTCACCAACATGAAACCCATTTTCACCTCCCCTTTTACATCCTCGATTCGTAAATGTAGGGAAAAATCAGCTCTCAGGGAGGACTAGGCTGAGGCGGTGGAGTTCTCTTGATGGCGGTTATTTATGACAAATGCTCTAGAACCACCCCGGCAACCGCATTCGTTCTCGCATGCCCCCAAACAAGCATGTAAATCTTGAGAATCTTGTAAATCGTGTAGAACTCTTCTTCTTCGACTCGGGACTGCGGACATCTCCCCCCGAATTGACTTGAGACTCATTCTCAATATCCTATCCCCGTGAATCCTCCACCCCACAACCCAAAACCCAAAACCACCCGCAAATACCTCACCCTCCACTTCTGGGCCTTCCACACCCACCTCTGGCTCGGCTTGCTCCTCTTGCTCTACTTCTCCACCGTCGCCTTCTCCGGCAGCATGATCATCTTTGCCGACTGGCTCGACGCCTGGCGCCATCCCTCCCTCTTCTATGTCACACAACCGGCAGACACCCAACCCCAGCCCCTCTCCAAAATCCTCAAATCCTTCCGCGAAGCCCACCCCAAGGGCCGCCTCCTCCTCGCCCTTCCTCCCAAAGCCCCAAACCGCGCTTTCATCTTCGAAGCAGACCTCCCCGTCATCGACCCTGAAACCGGCAAAACCACCTTTGAAGAATCCGACGTCTTCATCGACCCCTACACCCTAAAACCCCTCGGCCACCGCGATCACCACGACGCCGAATCCTTCCTCAGCTTCTTCGAATCGCTCCACTTCGATCTCCTTCTCGCCCGCAATCCCGGCCGCACCATCAACGGCTATCTCGCCATACCCACCCTCCTGGTCCTCGCCTCCGGCCTCATCCTCTGGTGGCCCAAAAAACTAAAAAACCTCCTCCAACGCATCACCATCAAGTTCTCCGCAGGCTTTAACCGCGCAAACTGGGATGCCCACTCTGCCATCGGCATCTGGTCACTCCCCATCCTCCTCATCATCGTCCTCACCGGCATCTACTTCCCCTTCAACGCCAACATCCGCCCCTACATCAAGCACTACATCGGCGACCGCGGCGACTCCATCAAACTCCCCCTCCCCACTCACGACCCAACCCTCCCGCCTCCCACCCTTGATCAAATCCTCTCAAACGTCGCCGTCGCTTTCCCCGACGCCCAGATCCGCCAGATCTCCTCCTTAAGCTCCAACAGCCCCGACATCTCCATCCGCCTCCGCTCCAACGGCATTTACTACGCCTGCAAGCTCCACATCGACTCCGACACCGGCCACATCGCCTCCATCAACCTCCCCAACTCCCCCGCCGATCACATCATCCAATCCATCCTCCCCCTCCACGCCGGCCACGTCCTCTTCCCCTTCATGCGCGTCGTTTACTTCTTCGTCGGCCTCGCCCCTCTGGTCCTCTCCCTCACCGGCATCTGGATCTTCCTCCACCGCCAAATCAACAAATTCAAAAACAAACGCAAAAAAACCGCCTCCGCCACCGGGAGCGCCGGCGTCCCGCCGGCTCCCAATCACCTCACTCCCCCGACATAAGTGAACTGCCCCGTCCAATCGCCTCCTCCTGCAAGATTTTCCCTTTCAAAGATGGGTGACTGGGGATGCTGTACTCAATTACCCCTGAATCTTTCCCCACATCAGGCCGCTCTCTCAACGGGCCTCAACCGCTTCAATCTCTTTTCCACCCTTGATCTTGATGACACGTTCAATCCGCCGCGTTCACGGCTCAATCTCCCGGCTTTCATACTTCTTCCCATCCAACGTAACCACCACCCGCACTTTGATTCCCGTTTCAATATCCAACTTCTCGCCCTGGCTCCTGGCACCCGCTCAGCATCACAACCAGGCACGCCAGAACGGCAACACCAGCCCACCGCCACCACACCTCAATTACATTCACACCGGTCATACCGACCCCCTTCTTTTTGAATAACCACCTGATCATTAAGCCCGCAACACCGACATCGCCCATTCTCCACTACAACCCACCATCTTGATCCTCTTAATCATCTTCAATCCTCTCAATCCCAGTTAAAAATTTCCCTCCTTCTCTTCTCGGCGATAATACCCCCACTCCTCCCCTTCATCCCCCATACGCAAACGCGGCATTACCATCTCCGCCAGCACGCTCCCATCTCCCCGCACATAGCACTCGCGCGCCTCATCCCAACGCACTTTGATCCGCTTCAAATCCGCTCTGATCCGCGCCATGATGCGTGCGTTGTCCTCCTCGCTTAATCCCGGATTCTCATAAGGCATAACCGCCGGCACATACGCTGTCTTCAGCAGCCCAAACACCTTCTGCGCCACAGTCGCCCGGGCTTGCCTCTGATGCTGCTCCTTCACCATTCCCGCCACTTCCGGGATCACACTCAAAGGATCATCCGTCGGCCTCAGCAGACCCTCACGCCAATCCCCCTCCTCTTCCAGCATCTTCAGATGGTTCTCTGTGATCGTGGCCCCAAACGAGGTCGATATCCCCACAATCAGCACCACCGGTATTCCGTTTACGATCACCAGTGGACTCGACGGCATCCCTTCCCGGCTCTTAGGCTCCCACCCCCAGTATGCGTTCACCGGCTCCTCAAAATAGCCTGATGATTTTTTACGCCCCCATGCATCCACCGCCTCTTTCGTCACCAGATACTTCTTGGGCGTAAACAACCCCCGGATCATGTAGATCAACACGTCCCCACGATTCCTGTCCCAATCAAGTGCCATGAATTCACGCAGCACCATCCCACCCGTCTCCTTCCCCAACGGCTGCACGGCATTGATCGCCCGGATCATCGGCCCCGAATCCCATCCCATCCATCCGCTCGGCAAGTCCCCCAGCGTGCTAAGCACTTTCCGCAGCCTCGCCTCCCCCAGCCGCTCCACCAGCATGTCGCTCCGCCGCAGGTCCGGCTCCCTTTGCAACCAGGGTGAAAAACCATAGTCCCACCAACCCACCCCCAACCTATCAATCACCTTCCCTTCACCATCGAACATCACCGTCCCCAGCGTCGCAAAACCCATATGCCTCTCACACCCGTAACAAAGCACTCTGCTCACGTGCGTCAGAGTCCCCTCGCTGAAATCCTCCTCCAACTGCACATCATCCGGCTCACCCAGGATCCCAATCACTTCCCCAACCGTCATCCCTTGCTTCAACCGCGCCAGCTTCAACCCAAATTCATGGCGCGACCCCAACCTCAGATCTTCCGCAGTCGGCACATGATTCGCCGCCGCCTCCACTGCCTTCGAGGGTGCATGACGGTTTCCGCTGGTCCTCCTCTTTCCGGCCCCCGCCTCCTCAGGGGGAAGGCTGGGGTGAGGGTGTTCTTCCTTTGAATCCTTTCCGTTTCCCTCGCTCCAACCTCTTTCCGCAAAATCCGCCATCCGCCCTCCCTTCGGCACCGACGTCCCCTCCCGCGTCTCACATCCCGCCGACCCCAGGACGCAAACCGCCAAAAACAACGCCCAACTCCACATCACCCCAACCATCCGTAAACCCGTCATACCAACCCCCTTCTGTTTAAAAAGACCATCTGATCATAAGAACCAATACAACGCCGTTCACACGCACTCCCTCCCATCCTCTTAATCACTCTGAAATCCTCTTAATCCCAGTCAAAAATTCCTCCTCTTCCCTTCTCTGCGATAATACCCCCACTCAAACCCAGGACACCCCATGCTCCAAGTCCTCCTCGAAGGCTTCTCCGTCGATGAACTCCTCAAGCTCCCCGACCCAGACTTCGCAAAACTCAAGTTCCACAACCAACCCCTGGCCTTCAAAGCCGGCAATAACACCATCATTGCCCTCTTCACCCTCTCGCCCGAAGCCCTCATCCTCGAGGTCAACCACCTCGACCGCGGCGCGGAAGGCTCCCTCCCCGTCATCTCCTCCCTCGCCGCCCGCTACGCCAAGCGTGAAAACCTCTCCTTCATCGACTGGCGCCTTCCCCTCCTCAACTGCGTGGCCATCAACCCCAAGCTCCGCCAGGTCTTGGAACGCCGCGAATTTAGAATCCGCCAAAACCCCGCCGCCGGAAACTACTTCTTCAAACGCGTCCCCCAAACTCAGCCCTGGCCCCCCAGCGTCGACAAATCCGACGCGCCCAAATCAAAATTCAAGCGCAAAAAATAAATTGGCCCCATTTGGGCGCTATTTCCACGTATTATACCACAATCATATACTTTGTCAATAATCTTGCCGAGTTAATCCACAATTGTGTATAACTTTCACAGCCCCTCCAGCAGCCCCTGCATTTCCCCATGCGCGTGCATGTCCCCTTTCGCCTTCGCCGCCGCCATCCCCTTCTCCAGCACAGCCCGCGCATCATCCTCTTCCCCCAGCGCGCTCAGCGCCTTCCCCTTCTGGAAGTACGCATAAAAATAATTCCCATCTAGTTCCAGGGTCTTATCCAGCCACTTGATCGCTTCCTGATACGCCCCCGTCTTGGTGTGCTCCAGCGCAATCCCATAAGTCAAAAACGGATCCTTGGGGTCCAGCCCATACAACTTCGTCAACTGCTCCAGCCGCGCACTTGCCATATCCACACACCTTTTCCCTTATTCCATATCCCTTTTACCTTTCCGCACGCTCATTTCTTAATCGGAGGCAACCGGTCTTCCACCATCTCGCACAGCGTATGCAGCAGGAACTTATGCGCTTCCTGAATGCGTGCCGTGCAGTCGCTGGGCACGATGAACTCCGTCGACGCGATTCCTTTGCACGCCCCGCCGCTCTTGCCCAGGAAGGCGATTGAAGCGATGTTCCGGTCACGCGACATCTTCAACGCATTCAAAATGCTCGGGCTGTTGCCCGAGGTGGAGAGCACGATCAGCACGTCGTCCTGCCGCGCCAGCGCGCGCACCTGGCGGGCAAACACATGCTCATAGCCGTAGTCATTGGCAATGGAGGTCAAAGCCGCCGTCGGGGCTGAAAGGTCCAGCACCGGGTAAGACCGCCGGTCGTTCACGAAGCGGCCCAGAAACTCGCCGGCGAAATCCGCCCCGTCCGACGCGCTCCCGCCGTTTCCGCAGATCATCACCTTGTTATCGATATGCAATGTCCGCGCCACGATTGCCGCGGCATGCGTCAGCTTCTCTTCAAACGACTCCAGCGCCTGCAGCACTGCCACCGCCTGCGCAATGTTGTCCTTCAGATTCGGTGCCTTCACTTCAGTTGCTGTGCTCATGGTCCAACATCCCTTCTGGTAAATACTCAAGGTGAACCGGTCAATCCAAGTCTCCCACTTTATCCACCCCGCCCCCTCATGTCATTTTTCTTCACCCTCCCCCGCAGCTCCCCCACCGTCAACCCCGTATGCCGCTTGATCCGTGCGCACATCGCCTGCTCGTTACAAAAGCCCGTTTTCATCGCCGCATCCTTCAGGGATCGCGCTGTCGCGCTCATCAACATCCGCACTGCGGCTTCCACACGCACGCGCCTCACTTGCTCCATCGGCGTCATCCCCGTTTGCGACTTATACACCCGCTGAAGCTGCCTGGGACCCATCCCCACATGCCGCGCCAGGTCCTCCAGCACAATGGGCGACCGCAAATGCATGTACACATATTCCGTCACCCGTCCTTGCAGCGCCGGGCTCGCATGTTCCCCCAGCCTTAGATACTCAGCCACCACCCCGGCCATGAATCCATTCTCAATCACCTGCCGGTTCACGCTCCGCGAATCCTGGTTTGCCATCACTGCCTGCGCCAGCGTGCGAATCAATCCATCCCGATCCGCCACCTTCACCGGCAGCTCCCTTGCCACCTGCGCCTGCTTACTCCGCGGCTTCACATGCTCCGCCTCGCCAGGGTGGCCCGCCTTGCCCCATTTGAAATAAAGAACCATCGCCACCAGTGCCGGTCCCGGGTCATTGGATTCCATCCAAGATCGCCACCTCGCACGATACACCACGTCTCCCTCTGACGCCGTCACCGTCTGCGCCTGCCCCTCTTCTTCCCATTCCGCCCGATACGTCCCCGCCAGCACCACGATGAATGCGTCATATTCCAGGGGCCCCGTCAGCGCCCGCACCCGCTTGGCCGGGCCTTTATAAACATGCCCGCCGCCGGACTCCGCCAGGAAATGCCGCTTGTCTAAACCCTTAGCTGCCATCCTGTGCCTCTGCCAAATGTCCGTCTGCTTTAAATAAACCTTGTCGTAATTAAACCATAAATGGCCTTCCTGTGTCGCTTTTACGCAATCACATCCACGAGCCGGAAACCTATGATGGAACTGGTTTTCAACGCCTTTTCCGCCTTGCATAGGCTTCAAGCGTTCCCATCTCCAAAGGTTACTTTATGCGTCTCCCCACGCGTCCCGCCGCCTTCACCCTCATTGAGCTTCTGGTCGTGATCTCCATTGTCACGCTGCTCATTTCCATACTCCTCCCCTCGTTGGGCAAAGCTCGCGACAACGCCGTCCAGACCACCTGCCTGGGAAACCTGCGCCAGGTCGGCATCGCCATGGCAACTTACGTCGCCGACAACAAGGAGCTCTATCCCGAGCCTTACTGCATCCGAAACTCCTCCATCGGCGGCGGAAACGTCCAATCCGGCTTCTGGGGCTTCCACGGCGGCGCCTTTGACGCAAAGTACACCCCCACCAACCTCATCTGGGATTACTCCTCCTCCAAAAACCTCTTCCGCTGCCCCACCGATGCCATGTTCGCCACCTCTGTCGTCGCCGGCGTCACCGTCACCAGCGTCTCCTACGGCATGAGCATCCTCGCCGCATACACCACCCAACCCGATTCCGAAGGCCGCGTCGACGAAAGCAACTATTACTATTACGGCACCTCCCCCTACCCCGACTACGTCCGTTCCCTCAAATCCTCGCAAATCCGCAACACCCGCGCCGTCCTCTACGCCGAAACCACACGCTGGGATGGCTACCAGCAAGCATGGCTCGCCTACCGCTCAGACTTCGTCCACCCCTCCGCAGGCGCAGACAGCTACTACTATGGCAACGGCCGCCCTCAACTCTTCCCCGGAACCATTGCCGTCCTACGCGGACAAGCTCACCCCAACGGCATGAACGTCACCGCGCTTGACGGCTCAGGGCGCTTTGAAATCGGCCACAAAGAAATCACCCCGCCCGACATCCAGCAAACCTGGTACGTCCGCTGAGTCCGACCATATCCTAATCGCACATTTTTCCAGTATGCAAAGTGCCACGCCCCATCATGAACGATTGCGTGGGGCATGCCGCAGTTTGACCACAACGCGGCCGATAGCCTTCCAACACCTGAAAAATGATTTACTTTAATCAAACTCTAAGTAAACTAATACGCGGAGCAGCCATTTCATTTCGGAGCCAACATGTCTAAATACGCTTTCACGCTTGTCGAACTCCTGGTCGTCATCGCCATCGTCGGCATCCTGACCGCAATGCTGATCCCCTCTCTGGCCTCAGCCCGTGAAACTGCGCGCACCAGCATCTGCAAATCCAACATGCGCCAGATGGGCCTGGGCGTTAATTACTATGCCAATAACTTTCAAAGCCGCATACTGATCGTTTCACCCGGCTATGGGCAAGCCAACCTTTGCCCCACCACCCCCGCACACCCCGCCGGTGACTACTGCCCCAGATGGACCCAACGCCGCTACTGGCACCACCAGTTGGCCGAAGCGCTCGGCTTCGAGGACACCTTTGGGCAACGCGACACCTTCTATCTCATCCCGCGTGACCCCCGAATCTTCATGTGCCCCAGCGACATCGACCGCACCTTCTACGGCTATAGACCCGGACGGCGCGACGACCGCGGCTACGATCTGCGCTGGTCCGGACGCCAGGGCGGCTACAACGGCACTTACAACTACGACACTTATCACAGCTCCGGGCCCTACGCATGGAACTTAAACGCCGGCCAGCAATGCTCGCGCACCCAGATGCGCTTCGACAGCCTCAAGAAATCAGGCTCCCGCATCATCCTCTTTGGTGATGCCCAGCCCCCCGACGGCAGTCCCAACATCCTCGGCAGCCTGCGCACCCCCGCCGTCACAGGCGGACCCAATTACCTCACCGCCCGCCACGCCGGTTCAGGCAACTACGCATACGCCGACGGGCACGTTGCAGACAAAACACAGCCCGCCGCCACCATCGAATACGACGCCGTCTGGAACTCCTACGACAAAGCCTCCGACTTCGCTCCCGACCGCCGCACCATCTCCACACATTTCGCGGTTTCATCCACCGACTGACACTTCCAGGTTGTCGATCAACCGCACCGTCCCCATCTTCGCCGCCGCCAGCATCACCAGCCCATGGGTCACCGCCGGGTTGATCGTGTCTACAGCCGCCAGCGTCCGCGCACAGCGCACCACGCTGTAGCCTGGCTCAAACCGATGCGCCCGGATGATCCCCTCCATCGCCGACTCCACCGCCTTCGGGTCCGTCTCCCCACGCTCCAGAATCATCGCCCTGGCTTCCTTGAGCGCCAGCGAAATCCCCACCGCGTGCTTGCGCTCCTCAGGGTTCAGGTACACGTTCCGGCTGCTCATCGCCAGCCCATCCGCCTCTCGCAGCGTCTCGCACGCCTCAATCGACAGCGGCATGTTCAAATCCGCCACCATCGCCCGGATCACCGCAAGCTGTTGGTAATCCTTCTTCCCAAACAGCGCCGTATCCGGCTGCACGATATTGAACAGCTTCGCCACCACCCGGCACACCCCGGCAAAATGTCCCGGCCGCGCCGCACCTTCCAATATCGACGCCAGCGACGGCACCGACACCTCAATTGGCACAACGCCATCGGGGTACACATCCTGCACGCCGGGGTTAAACACACCCGCCGCACCCGCCTCATTGCACATCGCCAGGTCTTTATCGATCGGCCGCGGATACTTCGAAAAATCCTCATTGGGCCCAAATTGCGTCGGATTCACAAACACGCTCACCACCACATGGTCGGCCACCTCCCGCCCACGCTTGATCAGCGAAACATGCCCCGCATGCAGCGCGCCCATGGTCGGCACCAGCGCCACTCGGCCCGTCAGCGCCTTGCAAGCCTTGCGCGTATCCGTCACTGATTGAGTCACCCACATCACCGGTCTCCTTACCTATTTCCCCGCTTTTAACTGTAGGAACATCAATCCCACATTGCACGCATTAAACGTGGCATGCGCAATAATCCCCGGCCACAACACACCCGTCCGCTCAAACAGAATCGAAAGCACCACCCCCAGCAGCGCCAGCGCCGGCAGAATCTGCCACCCCACGCTCGAAACATGCACCAGCATGAACATCAGCGCCGAAATAAACACCGCTGGGCCGCGGCCCAGTTCCCTCAGCCCGCTTTGGATCACCCCCCTGAATAAAAGCTCCTCCGCCACCGGCGCCACCACCACCGCCATCAGACACACCAGCGTGTAATTCATCGTCGTCGGCTCTGAGCGCAGCAGCGATAAAAGCTCATGTCCATCTGTCGGCTTGGCCACATCAAACAACCGGTAGGCCGCTTCGATCAGCCCTTCGTTGAGCAAAAGGATCAGCGGCATCACCGTCACCCCCGCCACCACGCCGATCAGCGCCAGCCGCCCGAATCCCTTCGTCTCCAGCCCGGTCTGGCCATTCACATCATCCGGCCGCGGAAAGCACCGCGCCAGAAAATACGCCACCACCGGAATGCTCGACACCAGATGCAGCACGAACATCTCCATCGTGCTCAAAAACGGCTTCGCAGGTGCCGTCGTGGCGCTTGGCAGCGTTGTCGCCGAGGGGGCAGTGGCGGTCTCTGGCACACCAGCCCGATCACGAAAATGCACGTACACCGAAGCCACGATGAAAACCAGCACCGCAGACCCTAGATACACCATCACCGCCACCGGTGCATCGGCCTTTCCCATCTTTCCTAACGGGCGTCGCGCCGGCTCTGTCGGCCATCCCAGCCATCCCGTCCACTGCCAAAGCCCGCCAAACAAAAACGCCAGCGCGGCTAAAAACAACACCTCATACATATTCGTCGCGCTGGGGTCCATAAACCTCTTAACTTACTTCAAATTCCCAAGCACGTATCGACGTGCGCTTGTGTATGCAATCGCAATCGCGTCCGCCAAGTCCGGCGGGCTGGGCAGCTCCGCCAGGCGGCACTGCGCCTGCACCGCCCGCTGCATCTGCTCTTTACTCGCATGCCCATGCCCCGTCATCGCCTTCTTCACCGCTGTCGAAGGCAGGTGCTCAATCTCCATCCCCGCCCCCCGCGCGGCAAACAGGATCACCCCGCGCGCATGCCCCATCAAAATAGCCGTCCGCGGGTGCTTGTAATGCGCATACAGCTTCTCCACCGCCATCCGGTCAGGCTTGTGCATCCCGATGATTTCGATCAGATCCGCATGCAACTGCACCAGCCGGTCTTCCATCGAACGCGTCGCCTTGAACCTCAGCACCCCCGCCTCCAGCAGCGTCGGCTCAAACGCACCAACAGCCAGATCCACCACGGCATAACCCGTAATCTTCAACCCAGGATCAATTCCTAAAATCCGCATCGCGAAAGTCTACCCCAATTCCTGATGGGACGGCCCGCCCCGAAGGCGGGCTGTGGCTTGCAACAGCCAACAAAAAATACCCATCACCCACATCCCCCCATCCTTCGACGCAAAACACAGGACGCAGGGCGCAAGAGATCTCTCTCCTCACGGCAACGACCGATACAACTTCCCCACCACCTCCGGAATCACCGCCAGCGCACGATCCACTTCTTCCGTCGTCGTCTCACGGCTGATTGAAAACCGCAACGACCCATGCGCCACCTCTTCGGTCACACCCATCGCCAGCAGCACCGGCGATGGCTCCAGCGAACCCGAGGAGCACGCCGCCCCCGCGCTGGCGCAGATCCCCTTTTCCGACAGCGCCACCAGCACGGCCTCCGCTTCTAAACGCGGAAAACCAATGTTCGTGGTGTTCCACAATCGCCCGGCAAACAATTCGTGTGCCTGCTCCACATTGGGATCAAACCCATTCACCACCGCCCCCAGGCATGTCGCCAGGATGCCATGTTCCAACCGGTCACGCCGCGCGCGCAGCTTCTCGATGAATTCGGTGTCCTTTAAAAACTCGCGCGCCAGGCGCGCCGCGGTTCCCATCCCCAAAATTCCCGCCGTATTCTCCGTCCCCGCGCGCCGGTCCCGCTCCTGCGGCCCACCCTGCTGCTGCGGCTTAACCCGGATCCCCGTCTTGATAAACAGCGCCCCCACCCCCTTGGGCCCATGGAACTTATGCGCCGCCAATGTCAATAAATCCACCCCCGCCGTCCTCACATCCACCGGAATCTTTCCCACAGCCTGGGTCGCATCTGTATGAAACACCACCTTCAGCCCCGGCACCGCCGGATTGTCTCCCGCATGCGTCTCTCCGGGCGTCACGCCAGGCGTTTTCATTCGCATTAAGAGTTCTGAAATGCGTTCAATCGGCTGCAGCACCCCCGTCTCATTGTTCGCCCATTGAATCGAAAGCAGCACCGGCCGACCCTCATTGGCCGCGCGCGTCAGCGTCCACTCCAAATCTGACAAAACCACCCGGCCCACAGAATCAATCCTCAGGCAATGCATCTGGATCACACCCGCTTTTTCCAGTTTCTCCAAAGGCTCGCGCACCGCGCTGTGCTCAATCCCCGTCGTCACCACCAGCGGCTTCATCCCCGCCGTCGGCGGCATCCCCAGGGGCGCAAGCAGATCCAGCACACCCTTAATCGCCAGCGTGTTAGCCTCCGTCCCCCCGGATGTGAACACGATCTCTCTTGGCGCGGCGCCGATCAAATCCGCCACTTCTTTACGCGCAAGTTCGATCTCCTGCCGCGTCTGCTGCCCAAACCGGTGCACGCTCGAAGCATTGGCCCAATGCTGCGTCAGCCCGGCATTTAATGCTGAAATGACTTCATCCGCAGGACGCGTCGTGGCGTTGTTGTCTAGATAAACCAATTCCATGGGACAGAATTGTATCCACCTATATCCCAAGCTTCCGCCTTTCATCCACCGAAATCCCACCCACCGGCAATGGAACCTCTTTACTTCCCGTGAGTCATAAGTGATATTCAGCTGAACTTAAAGTTCCCACTTCACCCCGAAGGCATTTCAAATGATCCAAAATCCCGCACGTCGCCTGGGCCGTTCCTGGGCCACCGTCCTCCTGGCGTTGCTAGTCTTCCTCTGCGCCACCCTTCCCGCCTGCGCCACCACCATCGTCAAAGAAGGCAAAGCACAGGCCACCATCGTCATCTCCAAGGAAGCTTTTGCTGCCAAACCTGCCAAGATCGGCGTCGGTCCCACCGCCGCCACACCGCAAGAAAAAGCCCGCCTCGCCGCTGAAGACCTTCAGAAGTACGTCGAAAAAATGACCGGCGCCAAGCTCGCCATCGTTTCAGAAGACGATGCCGTCAATGGCCCTGTCATCCTCGTCGGCCCCAGCAAAAAGACCGCTTCCTACAACATTCCTTCCGGCCTCACCCCTGATCGCAAGGATGAAGGCTATGTCATCATCTCCAGCGGCGACACCCTCGTCCTCGCCGGCAACGACGCTGGTCCCTACCACGGCACGTACTACGCCGTCGCCGAATTCTTAAACCGCCAGGGCGTCCGCTGGTTCATGCCCTCGGAGTTCGGCGAAGTCGTCCCCAAAGCCGTCTCCATCGAAATCAAAAACACCGAATTCCGCGACAAGCCCGACTTTGCCGTTCGCGCCTGGAACGGCAACCTCGCCCCCGAGCTCGCCGCTGAAGACGCCATGTTCCGCCTCCGCAACAAAGTCACTCTCGACCAGAGCGCCATCATCGCCATCCCCGGCGACTCCTACCTCCGTAAGTACATGCCCGACAAGGAGCTGGCCAAAACCAAGCCCGAGCTCTTCGCCAAAAACCTCGACGGCACGGTCGATCCCCACATGATCAACCTCTCCAACCCGGAGTCCGTCCAGGTCGTCGCAGGCAAGGTCAAAGCTGAAATCGCAGAAAAACGCAAGAAAGACCCCACCTTCAACTCCCTGGGCTTCGCCCCCGACGACGGCATCCCCATGGACCACTCCAAAGACACCATGAAGCGCAACCTCGGCTTCACGGACCTCGTCGGCCGCGAAGGCGTCCCCACCGAGCTCTCCATCTCCGAGGAATGGTTCACCTTCATGAACAAAGTCACCGAGGAAGTCGTCAAGGACTACCCCGGCTTTGTCATCACCACCAACGGCTACACCAACCGCACCTTCCCGCCTGAAGGCGTCAAGATCCATCCCCAGATGGGCATCATGTTCGCCGCCATCTGGTCCGACCTTCTCCACTCCTTCGATGATCCCAAGAGCTGGCAGCAGACCATGCAGGGCCAGATGCTCCAGCGCTGGGGCGAGCTCTCACCCCGCGTCTTCGTCTACAACTACAACTTCCCCATGCTCGTCAACGGCCTGACCCCAATCCCCCTCACACGCAAAATCGCCCGCAACACGCCGCTCTTCAAAAAGTACGGCATCATGGGCTTCGAAGACGAACAAACCTTCGCCTGGATGGCTCACGGTATCACCTCCTTCTACCTGCGCGCAAAGCTCTACTGGCACGCCGACGACGACTCCAAAGCCATCCTCGACGACTACTTCAAGAACTGGTACGGCCCCGCCGCCAAAAACTCCCAGGCCTACTGGGAAGCACTCGAGGAAGCGTTCGAAAACACACCTATGCTCGGCCATGAGGATCGCGTCCTCCCCTACGTCTACAACGACAAAATGCTCGCCACCATGGAAACCAACCAGAAGGCCGCAGAAGCCCTGGCAACCACCGAGCCCTACAAGACCCACGTCAAAGTCGACCGCCTCATCCTTGATCACTTGAAGGCCTACATGATCCTGAACCAGCAGGAATTCATCGGCAACTTCCCCGAAGCCATCAAGCAGGCCGACATCATGTTCGACCTGCGCTTGAAGCTCAACGCCATCTCCCCCTACTTCATCATCCCCGAGTCCAAGGATCCCCGCCGCAAATACTTCGCCGGCTCCCACTACTGGAACCTCACCCAGCGCAAGGAGTTCTACGAAAAGATGCAGGCCCAGATCGACGGCACACGCGGCACACTCATTGCCAAAGCCCCCCGCAACGTCAAATGGTCGCTCGACAACGCCGACATGGGCCGCATCGGCCGTTGGCACGCCCCTGAATTCGACCGCTCCAAGTGGGCCACCATCGACACCGCCACCCCCTTCTACATCCAGGGCGATGGCTCAGAAGCCAAGCCCATCATGCTCTCCAAGATTGGCGTCCCCTACACCGGCTTCATGTGGTACGTCTTTGAATTCGACGTTCCCCAGTCGGCCATCGGCAAGCCCATCAACATCTGCGCTCCCACCGTCGTCACTGAAGCCTGGGTCTGGACCAACGGTCAGTTCACCGGCCACCGTGAATACCTCGAAGCCTACATCCGCCCGCAATCGGTTGACTTCGACATCACCAGCCAGATCAAACCCGGCAAAAACGTCGTCGCCTTCCGCATCTGCACCGCCTTCAGCCGCACCCAGATCGCCGAAGGTTTCCAGGGCCCCTGCTTCCTCTACCAACCCAAACCCACTCCCCAGGACGCCAAGCCTGAAGCCAAGAAGTAACAGCCCGCTCTGCGTGCCATGCTCTCGTCCGCGTGAGCATGTCTGAAAAATCCATCGCCTCCCCAAACGGGCTGCACCTTCAAAAGCGCGGCCTGTTCTATTTAGTTCGCCAGCCTCACTTTCGACTCTCTACGATCCACTCACTTGCGCCCGCGCGCGTCCCCAGCTCCACCACAAAACCGAAAAACCCGCCAGATGTACAAACCCCAAAATGGTGAAAATCGCTGTATACCCATACTCTGCCACCACATAACCCGTCGCCAGCGTCGACATCACACCGCTGATGCTTCCACCTAATCCCGCCGCCGCTGCCAGGCGCCCAACCTGCCCGCGCGGCACAGCTTCTCCCATCGATGTCATTAAATTCGCCATCCAGAAACTCTGCGCAAACAACACCACCGCAATGCACCCAATCGCCAAGCCTCCCGAAGGCATGCGTACCGCCAGCGCCGCAAACGGCGTCAGGCACGCCGCCACCAGCATCATCCGCAGCCGTGCATTCTTCGGGTGCCACCCGCGTCGCACCAGCCAGTCCGACGCCGCACCGCCCGACATGCTTCCGATATCCGCCGCCAGAAACGGAATCCACGCCACCATCCCGATCAGCGCCAGCGAAAACCCATGATCCTTCTTCAAATACACCGGCAGCCAGAACCCGAAAAAGTACACAAGGGGATCCGTCAGAAACTTCACCGCCATAAACCCCCAGCACACCCGGTTGGTCCAGATGCTACCGGTTTCCGGCGCGCCCTCCACCCCTGCCACCGCACGCTCCCGCACGATGTACTCACGCTCCTCTGGGCTGATGAAACGGTGCGTCTCCGGTGGCTGGTAGAACCATTGCCACGCAACCAGCCATGCAAATCCCACCAGACCTGCCAGGATGAACGCCCACTGCCAGCCGAACTTGAGTGCAATAAACATCACCGCCGGCGGCGCAATAATCGCCCCGATGATGTTCCCTGATGAAAACAGAGACATCGACAGCGCCCGCTCGCTCTTGGGGATCCACTCACCAATCGCCTTCGTGCCGCCAGGCGCATTAAAACTCTCCCCCAGGCCCAGCAGGAAGCGAAACCCCGCCAGGCCCAGCCAACCCGTTGCCAGCGCATGAAACATGCCCGCCACCGACCAGAAGGCCAGTGCGCATGTGACACCCAGTTTCACCCCCACCTTGTCGAGCACCTTCCCGCAGAACATGAAGCCGATGCCATACGCCACCAGGAAGGCAGTCACGCAATAAGAGTATTCCCGGTCACCGAACCCCAGTGTGTCCTTAAGCATCGGCGCCAGTACCGACAACGTCTGCCGGTCGAGGCTGTTGATCACCGACAGGCAAAACAGCAGGCCAATAATCACCCATCGCTGCCGCGCCGTGATAAAGGCCAATGGATTGACGCTCACTTGCCTGCCCCGCTCGACAGGCTGAACAGCGATGCTCCCTTCATCTCCACCACCACCTTCACCGGGCGGTCTGTCGGGGCGCTTTTCTTCCCCTTCCATTCGGCGGTCCAGGCCGTGGCGTCCACCTTCAGCGGGACGCAATCCTCCACGCTATATCCGGGAATCGCCCGCCCATCCGCCTCCAAAAGCCCCACCCGCAACTCACCCTTGCCCGCATCGGCATTCACCACCAGCCTCGGGCCCTCCAGCATTACCGCAACCGTCTCCACCCGCCCGGATTCCTTCGCGTCCAGCGACGCAAATCCATGCCTTCGCCACTGCGCCAGCCCGATCGAAAGCTGTTTCGCCGGCATCGCGCCGCCATGCCCCGTCGTAATCCCCGTGTAATACACGCACGTGTGTTGCGCCGTATTCACCAGCGATGTCGACAGCGCCAGAATCGCCCCCGCATCAAAGCTTCCAGGCTCACCCCGCGGAATCATCGCCATGCGCGGCACACTTCGCTCCCAGTCATTCCCGTTCTTGCTCGTCACCATCTGCACGTCGATCGGGCCATCCTGCCGCGACTGCCCCGCCCCCTTCTTATCCGCCACATCCGTCAACTGAAACATCAACGCCATTCCCACAAATCCACCCGCATGCGGGAACACCGACATGTTGTAGATCTGCATGCTCTGCTCAGGCTCTTTCACAAACGCATCGTCTTCCTCATCCGGCACCAGCACCACTTTGGGATTCCCCCACTCCACAAAATTCGTGCTCCGCATCACCGCCACCACGCGCCGATTCTTCCCCCGCACAATCCGCTCCCGCTTGTGGTAGCAGAGGTATTCCCCGGTATATGGATCCTGAGTGATCGTCAGCGTATCACCGCCCGCCTCCTTGGTCCCCTCATACTGCGTCCAATTGATCCCATCTCCGGAGTACGCCATCTTGTACTCCTTCTTGCCTCCGATCAGCTTGTACTTTTTGGCCGGATCCTTCTCAAAAGCATCAATCAGCACCCCCGGGCTCGATACGGCAAACACCACCTTGCAATCCATCAGCTTCGGCCATGTCACCCCATCCTTGCTCTGCGCATAGCGCACCTGCGTCCCCTTCCCCGTCCCCGGCGGCGCCACCGTCATGAACCACATCCGCACCGCATCAGGTCCATTTTCCGGGTCCGCATAGGCGCTCCCATAGATGTACACGCGTTCCTTGTCCCTCTCGCTCTCCAGCACCGGTTCTTTGCGCGTCTCCGCCTTGTGCAGCGTCCGCTCCACCCCGCTCTTGGCCGCTACACCTGAATCATCCACAAACAACAAAGGCAGTTCTTCCCCCAGCTTCACCTGCCGGACCGTCTCCACTTCCACAACCGCCGCCTTTTCCTTCGCAGATTTAGCCTGCGCCAATGCGCTCTGCGCCGTTCCCAGCAGACAAAGCCCAGCCGCACATGCCGCCAACACAATCGCTTTCGCATCAGCCATGCCCGAGACTCCTCAAAAGCCAATGGTTAAAACACACCCCAGTGATAGAACGACGTACTGGTCTGGTTCCGCATCCACCGGATATACGTTCGCGTCCATCTCACGCCTCCGTCCCCCCGCCCCGTGTTGATCCCCAGTGGTGCTGAGGAACTCGGCGAATCATGCCCCAGCCACGGCCCGGAATTCCCTGCCTGCGTCAGACACGACCACAACGGCGTTGCACCCACATTGATCACGCGCGCCAGATCCGGTTTCGGGCTGATCAGCCATCGCGCATCGCTCTGCGGAATGTAGTGGAACTGATAGGTCATCAGGTCATAGGTGTAGTCGCTGGGACTCGTTGTCTTCGGATGCCGGATCGTAATAAGGCTTGAAGGACAAAACAGGTTGTTTCGCGACTGCAGATACGGCACCACGAAAGTCTTGTTCAAATCAAACCGCACACCCCCCCGCAACACATGCGCCCCCTCATCGATATCAAGATCGCGGTATGGCAAAAAACTCCGGTAATCGTTTGCATACATAAACGTCGCCGTCAGCGCCTGCCGCACCTGCGACCCGCATTTGGCCCGTATCGCCACCTTCCGCGCCTCACTCAGGCTGGGCGTTATCAGTGCGATCAGCACCACCACCACGCTGATCACCACCAGCAGCTCCAATAACGTGAACCCTTCAATGGGTTTGACGGGTTTTCTCATGTGTCGTCCTTCCGGTCACCAAGGCGATAGATGAATTGTGGGAACCAAGGCAGACCAAAGCATTTCTGCGCGTTTTGACGTCAATATAGTAGTGTTATAGCACCACTATCTCGCCGATGCAACACTTTTGTGCTATCGTGCTTCAAGGACACCTATATGCAGGAAACTTCCACACTCAAAGAACGCGCTTACACCCGCATCAAAAGCATGCTTATCGAGGGTGCGCTCGCCCCCGGCCAGCGCCTCTCCAACCGCAAGCTCGCCACCGAGCTCGGCGTCAGCATGATCCCCGTCCGCGAAGCCATCACTCAGCTCGCCAGTGAAGGCCTCGTCGATTACCGCGCCGGTGAAGGTTGTTTTGTTTCCAAACAATCCCGCGAAGACCTCATCGACGTCTATGACCTTCGCGAAGCTCTGGAGTGCCACGCCGTTACCCGGGCCGCCTCTCTTGCCGGCCCGGAGCACATCCAGGCGTTGCAGGACACCAACGACACCATGGCCTCTGCCGCGCGCCAACTCGAAAAAGAACAAAAACGCTCTCCATTAACACCCGGTGCGCAAACTGGCGTGGAAACCCCCTGGCCCGCCGAACTGGTGGCCGCATGGCTTGATGCGGACACCCGCTTCCACTGGACCATCTTCCAGGCCGCGGGCAACAAACGCTCACTGGAAACAGTTCAAAAGCTCCGCCTGCTCACCCAGATCTTCAGCACCCGCTTCAAACGCCGTAAAATCCAGGACCTCAAGCTCACTCTTGAAGAACATGCGCAGATCATCGACGCTCTTACCCGCCACGATCCCGCCGCCGCAGCCGTCACCATGTCCAAACACATTCGGCGCGGCCGCGATCAAGCCTTGAAACGCTTCGATATCGCCCGCCTCGACTCTTAACCCTGCCTCCTAGCCTTGCCTCTTAATTCGCCGCCTTCACCAGCACATATCCATCCGCAAGCAAAAGCCGATCCAACACCGGCCCGTTATCCCCTTCATCCAGCACCAGATCCA
>CAZGOM010000105.1:0-19804 GCA_964527265.1 uncultured Phycisphaeraceae bacterium
GTGTTTGTGGTCAAGGGCGGGAAGCTGCTTACGCCGATCGCCAAGGGGGAAGAGGTGCAGGGGGCATTGCCGGCGCCGGTGCTGCCGGGGATCACGCGCGGGGCGATCGTGGAGTTTGCGGCGCGGCTGCAGATTCCCGTGGAGAAGCGGATGGTGTCGGTGAATGAGCTGCTCGAGGCGGATGAGGTGTTTTTGACCAATTCAAGCTGGGATGTGCTGCCGGTGACGAGCGTGGAGGCGAAGGTGATCGGAAGTGGAACGGTGGGACCAGTGACGGCGGAACTGCGGCAGGCGCTGCTGGATGATATTGAGGAGCAGTGTGATTTGGAGAAAGAGTGAGGAGTGGGTACTGGGTATTGGGTTCTGGGTTCTGTCAGAGAAGTCATAAGGTTGATTTTTGAAAGGGATGGCATGCGGTATTTGATGATGGTGGTTTGTGTGATGGGAGGGCTGGGGCTCATGGGTTGCCGGGATTACATTGATCTGGCGGATGAGGACCAGGTGCATGGAGTGGATTTTTCGATGAGTTCGGATGAGGGGGCGGGGGTTGGGGTGATGGTGGCTGGGGATGGTGTGCGGGTGGGTGAGAAGATGTGAAGATTGGGGTAAGCGGCAATACGGGCAAAGAAAAACCGGCGCTTTTGGGCGCCGGTTTTATTGAAGCTGGATGTCGAGCGGGAGACGAAGCGCGAACTGCGTTGAATACGCGTCGGTGTGACGGTGTTCAAGGGTCCGACGAGACACTGGCGCAGACGCCAGTGGCACGGGATCAGGCGTCGGCTTCTTCGGAGATGGTAATGGAGGTGATTTTGTCACCTTGTTTGACGGCGTTGACGATTTTCTGGCCATCGCCGATGACTTTGCCGAACACGGCGTGTTTGCCGTCGAGCCAGGAGCAGGGGACGTGTGTGATGAAGAACTGTGAGCCGTTGGTGTTGGGGCCGGAGTTGGCCATGGAGAGGACGCCGACTTCGTGCTTGTTTTTGAGTGCGGAGGGTTCATCGGCGAACTTGTAGCCTGGGCCGCCGGTGCCGGTGCCCTGGGGGCAGCCGCCCTGGATCATGAAGTCTGCGATGACGCGGTGGAAGTTCAAGCCGTTGTAGAAGCCTTTGTTGACGAGTTCAACGAAGTTGGCGACGGTCTTGGGGGCGGTGTCAGAGTAGAGTTTGACCTTGATGTCGCCTTTGCTGGTTTTGAAAGTTGCAACTTGCATGCATTTTCTCCGTGGTTTGAGGATTGAGGGGAATATTTTACCGGAGATTTGGTTTGGAAGTCTTTGTGGTCCAATGTGTTATGTCAATATATAAAAACAGAATAAATATTATCCAATAGAACTTGACGAGCATTGCGGGTTTGTTACAATATAGGGGATAGAGGTGCAGAGCGGGGGGATTTGGGGTGAGAGATTTTCTAACCGTTGGTTTTTGTGCGGATGCAGGCAAGTACGCGCTTGGCGGGAGCGTTTGCTTGCGCAGCGCGGCAACGGGCTGGGGCATATGCGAATGATGAGTGGTGTGATTGCGAAAGCTTATTACATTCAATGTGAATGTGATTTTGGCGTGGGAATCAAAAGGAGGCGGGTATGGTGGGTCAGAATAAAAAGGCGGTTGGGGGTGGGGATGTGTCGACGCGCACGATGGCTTTGGATGGGCCGATTGCGCGGTGGGATGAGGCGCTGCCCCTGGGCAACGGCTTGATGGGGGCGCTGGTGTGGGGCGAGGCAGGGGTGCTGCGGTTTTCATTGGACCGGGGGGATTTGTGGGATGAGCGGCCGATTGACGGGTTTGAGACGCCAGGGTTCACGTGGAAGAACCTGGTGGGATTGGTGAAGGCGGGAAAGCATGGCGAGGTGTTTGAGCAGTTTGAGAAGCCTTACTGGAGCCCGTATCCGACGAAGATTCCCGGGGGGCGGATCGAGGTGGATCTGGTGAAGGGGGCGATGCCGGGGAGGTTCACGCTGGACATGGAGCGTGCGGAGGCAGAGGTGTTGGTGGGGAAAAAGGGTGTGAGGAGTTTTGTGGATGCGGCGGGGAAGGTGGGGATGGCGGTGTTTGATAAGGGGATGCTGGCGGGCGTGAGGCTTGTGCCGGCGCGGTTTGGCGGGGAGGCCAAAGTGGAGCGTGGGGTATCGAATGGGGAACTGGCGCGGCTGGCGTATCCGGCGCCGGTGATGGGAAGGAGTTCCGCGGCGGAGGCGAGTCCCGAGTCCGGGGTCACGGGTCCAGGGTCGAAGAGACGAGATCAAGATCAAGAAGCAGAGGGAGTTGTGCAATGGGCTTATCAGGTGGGGGCGCTGGGGTTTGCTTATGCGCTGGTGGTGGGGACGCGGACGCTGGCGGATGGGCGGGTGCTGATGGCGTTTACGGTGGCGTGCACGAATGACGGGGCGGACCCGGTGGCGATTGGGCGAGGGTGGGTGGAGGGTGCGCTGAAGGCGGGGTATGAGAAATCAATCAAAGGGCATCTGGCGTACTGGAAGGGATTTTGGGCGAAGTCGAGCGTGAGCGTGCCGAACGAGGAAGTGGAGCGGCATTACAACCTGGTGCGGTATTTTTATGGGGCGGCATCGCGGCGGGGTGCGCCGCCGATCCCACTGCAAGGGGTGTGGACAGCGGATGAAGGGACGCTGCCGCCGTGGAAGGGAGACTACCACCATGACCTGAATACGCAGTTGACGTATTGGGCTTATTTGAACGCAGGGCACTTGGATGAGGGATTGTGTTTCCTGGATTACCTGTGGGATCTGCTTCCGGAGATGAAGAAGTTCACCAAGCGGTTTTTTGAGAGTGAGGGAGCGAGCGTGCCGTCGGTGTCATCGCTGAAGGGGTATCCGCTGGGAGGGTGGCCGCAGTACAGCTTCATCCCCACCAACACGGTGTGGCTGGCGCAGAGTTTTTTCGCGCATTGGGAATACACGCAGGACAAGACGTTTTTGAAACAGCGGGCGTATCCGTGGTGCGTGGAAGTGGCCAAATGTCTGGCGGGCGTGATGGAGGAGACAGCGGAGGGGAAACTGCGGCTGCATCTTTCCAGTTCGCCGGAGATCAACGACAACAATCCAGATTCATGGATGAAGCCCAATTCCAACTTTGACCAGTCGCTGCTCTTGTGGTTTTACGGGGCGATGGAAGAGATGGCCGATGCGCTGGGGAAGAGGGATGAGGCTGCCAAATGGCGGGGCGTGCTGGCGAAGCTGGAACCGCTGGAGCGCAGCAAGGGCGGGGGATTTCCCGGCGCCTTCATGGTGGATCGGGAATTGGAGTTGAAGCAATCGCATCGGCATATGTCGCACTTGATGGCGATTCATCCGCTGGGGCTGGTGAGTGTGGAAGGGAACGAAGAGGATCGGCGTGCGATTGTCCAATCGCTGCATCAGATCGATCTCCTGGGGCCGGGGCTGTGGACGGGGTACAGCTATTCGTGGATGGCGTGCATGGCGGCAAGGGCGGGGCAGGCGGAGAGGTCGCTTTCGAACCTGGAGATTTATCTGAAGGCATTTGTGACGCGCAACGGGTTTCATGTGAATGGGGATTTTAAGAACCTGGGGTTGAGTTATTTCAAGTACCGGCCGTTTACGCTGGAGGGGAACTTCGCGGCGATGCATGCGGTGCATGAGATGTTTTTGCAGGGGCAGGGGGGTGTGGTGCGTGTGTTCCCGGCGGTGAGCGGGCGGTGGAAGGATTGCTCTTTCACCGATTGGCTGACGCAGGGAGCGTGGAAGGTGAGCGCGACACGGGTGGGCGGAGTGACGGTGAGCGTGAAGGTAATCGCCGGGGTTTCAGGAGTGCTGAGGTTGAGGAATCCATTTGGGGCTGGCGGAGGCAAGTGGAGTAAGAAGGTGAAGCATGAAGGGGCGGATGTGGTGGTGAGGTTGAAGGCGGGAGAGAAGTTGAGCGGCAGGTAGATGAGGGGGCGCACATCCCGCGTGATCGGCGAGCGGAAGAGAGGGGAGTAAACAAAAGCCCTGATCAGATCAGGTGGGTCAGGGGGATTTGTGGTGGTGTGAGTTGTGGAAGATGCGATGGATGGCGCGGTAGAGGGCGTAGGTGATGGCGCAGAGGAGATTTGCGGCGAGGGCGAGGGCGAGACCGGAGTGTGAGACGGCGATGTAGCCGTAGCCGACGCCTTTTTCGAAGAATGTGGGATCGGTGAGGCGTGGTGGAGCGTCGGCCTGGGCGAGGAAGTGGAAGCCGATCAAGGCGAACATGGCGAGGAACCAGGGGGAGACGGTGACGACGAGGAGGTTGGTGTGGCGGCGGTTGGTGAAAGCGAACCATGCGGCGGTAAGGAGCCAGGGCATGGCGAGGAGAGTGATCATGATGAAATGGACGGGGAGCATGGGAGGAGTGTAACGTGGAGGAAGGGTCTGGGTCAGGATTTTGAAGGAGAATGGGTATCGGAGTACCGGTTTAGAGTGAGGTTGGGGTTGATTGTCTACCACTAAGACACCAAGACATGAAGGTTGGATAAGGTGCGGAGAAGATCAACGTTTTAAAGTGGCTTGTTTCCGGGTTTGGTGCTTTTTTCTTTGTTTTTTGTGATAACTGTTTGAAGTATGGCGGGTCTGATGGTTGAGTGTGATTTGGGTGCGGTGCGTTTGGTGTGAGATCTTTTGAGTGGTCGTTTTTTGTTGGGAGGATATAGCGATGCAGAAGATGAATCGGGCTGTTGGTGTAGTGTGTGGCGTGGTGTTGTCGTTTTGCGGATTTTCAGGTTTTTTTGGGGTTGGGGAGGTTTTGGGGGATGTGAAGGTGGCGAATATTTTTGGGCATGAGATGGTGTTGCAGCGGGAGAAGGTTGTGCCGGTGTGGGGCCGGGGGGATGCGGGGACGAAGGTGACGGTGAAGTTTGGCGGGCAGGAGAAGAGCGCGGTGGTGGGCGGGGATGGCCGATGGCTTGTGAAGCTGGATGCGATGGCGGCGAGCAAGACGGGGCGGGAAATGGTGGTGACGGATGGGGGGACGGGACCGGCATCGACGGTGGTGATGAAGGATGTGCTGGTGGGGGATGTGTGGTTGTTTTCGGGAGATTTTGGGGTTTGGTGGGAAATGTTTTCGGTTGTGAATGCAAAGGAGGAAGTGGCGAAGGCGACGAACCCCATGATTCGTGTGGTGAAGGTCGCGCCCAGGAACAGCAATGTGCCGATGGAGACGATTGAGGGGGCTTGGCGTGTGTGCGGGCCGGTGAGCATCGAGGGGTTTTCGGCGCTGGGGTACTTTTTTGGGGCGGAGATTCAGAGGGAGTTGGATGTGCCGGTGGGGTTGATGGATGTGAGCTATCGGTATTCGCTGGAGCGGGGTTGGATGGCGCCGGAGGGATTTGGAATGGTGGAGGAGTTGAAGGTGCCGCGCGAGAAGATGGAGAGCTGGGACCCTTCGACGCAGAAGGGGAAGGAGGCGTATGGGGCGACGATAGCGGCGGTGGAGAAGTGGCTGCCGGAGGCGGAGAAGGCGTTTAAGGAAGGCAAGGCGCCCCCGAAGCAGCCGCGTTTTCCAGCGCCATTGCCGGCGACGGATGTGAACTATCTATCGAATGGGGAATTGAGTTTGATGTATTACGGGATGATTTGCCCAGTGAAACCTTATGCGATCAGGGGGGTGGTGTGGTCACTGGGAGAGAGCGGGGCGCTGGAGGTGAAGAAGTATCGTTTTTATCTGAAGGGGTTGATTGAGGGGTGGAGGAAGGTGTGGGGGCAGGGTGATTTCCCGGTGTATGTGGAGCTGCTGGCGAGCGTGGGGAATGCGCCGGACGTGAAGAAGGATGCGCCGCAGGGGATCGATTTCTGGGCGGGGATACGGCAGGAGCAGGCGGCGGTGGGGACGGTGACGGAAAACACGGGGATCGCGGTGAGCCATGATGTGAGCGATTACGTGGCGGATGTGAGGAACCGGCAGGATGCGGGGCGGAGGCTGGCGAAGGTGGCGCTGGCGAAAGAGTACGGGAAGAAGGTGGAGTATTCAGGGCCGGTGTTTAGGGGGTTGAAGGTGGAGGGAGGGAAAGCGGTGCTGAGCTTCGACCATGTCGGCAAGGGGCTGATGGCAGGGAAGCCGGTGGAGTTGAATGGGGTGAACGAGGTGGAGAAGCTGGAAGGGTTTTTGATTTGCGGGGCGGATAAGAAGTGGGTTTGGGGTGAGGCGAGGATCGTGGGAGATGTGGTGGAGGTTTCGAATGAGAATGTGAAAGAGGTGGCAGGGGTGAGGTATGGGGTGTTTGGGAATGCTTCGTGGTGCAATTTGTATAACCGGGATGGGTTGCCGGGGGTGCCGTTTGCCGCGGACGGAGAACGAAAGTAGACGTTGTAGAGAGCGAAAAGCCGAGAGGAGTTTTTAATCAACATCGTCGAAGCTGAGTGGTTGAGGCATTGATGGGTCGGGCTCGGGGAAGTCTCTTTCGATGCCCTGGCCGGCGGGGTCCTCGGCGTGCCAGACGGCTTTGAGATCGGTGAAGCCTTGATTTGCGAACCAGGACATGAAGGCTTGTGAGCCGCGCAGGGGTTCGGAGAATTCGATGGTGATGACGACGGTGTCGTCTTTCTGGTAGATATCGCCTTCTTCGCAGGTGACCCAGGGTGTGGCGGTGTCAGGCTTGGCGGCGCGGCCCATGCGGGCAAGAGAGTGTTTCATGAAATCTATGCCGGGGTCACGGTTTTCATTCCGTTCCTTGTTATCGATGAGATAGGCGTCTAGGAGTTGAGTATCCACTAATGGACGATCCCGCAGAGCTTGCACGGTTTCCTGGGTGAGTTGATCCCGGCGTTTGCCATATGCTTTTTGAAGTTCCCAGTATTGAGGACTCTTATCAGTGAGTGACTCTAACTTGTTGGATATTTCCGCCAGTTGCGCGTCTTGACCCATAGCGTGGTCCACGGTGTCGTTGGCTAGGATAAAAGTGCGGCGAGCCGCCCACTGGGCCTGCTTTTGTTCCTCGGTCCGAGAGTCGTCGGGCTGCCAGGGGGGTATGAGTTCATCGACCCATACGAAACTCTTGAAGTGGCGGCGAAGTTCCTTGAGGGCTGTCTCGGCCTTGGCATGGTCGGTGATCTGGGCCTTGATCCTGAGCCTCAGGGAGAATTCCCGGTTGGAAACGAGGAGGGACCGAGAGGGGAGGGGTTGGGGCATCAGCCGAAAGTCGTGCTTGAGGCGGTCGGTGTCGGGAATGCTGACGACCACACTGTGAGCCAACAGGAGGCGGCCGGATTCAGGAGGGAGATGTTTGCCGGCCCATTGGTACCAGAGGGCTGCATCATCCTCATTGTTGAAGCTGGCGCAGAAGTAATGGTAGCGGTTGTCGGGAGTGGGGTTGTAGCCTGGACGGGTGTCGATTTCCAAGGGGTTTTTGTTGATGAGTGCAGCGGCAGGCTGCAGTGGGGCGAGAAGCGCGCTTTGGCTGTATGGGCCGCGGTCTGTGAATGCGCTGGACCCTTCAGGCCTACTGGCGATGGAGACGAGGATGAGCATGATGATGGAGAAGAAGACCGCGCCGATCTGGACAGCGATGAAGGCGAGAGAGGCGGCAATGTGAGGCGGGCGCGCATGGAGGTTTTCGGCGATGGGGTTGATCAGAGCGGCGGCTTGATTCTTGGACTCCATGGAGACGCCGGAGGTGCTTAGGTGGGTGAGAATGGCGTGTCCGACGACGGGGCCGATGGGAAGCCCACCGGCCTCTGTGACGGGGAGGGTGTCGCGGTTGTTGTAGATGAAATTGGCGGTTTTGAATGAAAGGGGGATGGCGGTGAGCGTCCAGATGGCCAGGGCGATGAGGATGCCGGGGGCGCTGCCGCCCAGAAGCATGAGGCCCACACCCAGGAGGAGGAGGCAGATCGCGGCACCGATGCGGAAGATGACTTCAATAATGGGGTGACGGATGAAAAGGGTGCGGTGGACGATGTGGCCGCCGTCAAAGGGAAGGATGGGGATGAGATTGAAGGCGTTTAGGAAGAGGAGGAGGCCGGTGAATTCCAGGAGGAGGTCGTTGTGGAGAATGGCGCCGATGATGGCGAGGGGGACGGCCAGAAGTATGCCGGGGACGGGCCCGGCGAGGAACATGATGACCTGCTTCCAACTGGCGACTTTTTCAGCGCGGCCGGAGACGGCGGCGCCGAAGAAGGGGATGAAGAACATCTTGATGTCTTTGTAGCCAAAGACTTTCATGGCGATGTAGTGGCCGGTTTCGTGAATGAGGAGGACGACGACCAGGAGGGCGACGAAAGACCAGGAGTTGGAATATTTGAAGGCCAGGACGAAGAGGATGCCGGTGCCGATGAGCATGCCGAGCGCGGCAGTGGCGGATTGCTTGCGTGTGAAGGTGTTGCGGTTGGCTTGTGCGTAGATGCAGCGGATGTAGAAGAGTTTGGGGGAATGATCCTGAGTGTTGATATCGACCATGAGTTCATGGCTGGCCCAGGCGAGGGCGAACTGGGTGCGGTCGTGGTCATCGAGGGGGCGAAAGAAGCCGCGCGCGAGATGGAAATCGCGGATTTTGGCGTGGAGGTTTTCGAGGGCGAGGCGGGCGTCGTCGGGAGAGTGGATGGGGGTGACGGGTTTGCCCAGGTTGTCTAAGCGCTGGCGGTGGCGTTGCCAGAGGGTGGCTGCATTTGCGCCGAGGATGCGCTCAATGAGCACGCCGGGAGGCATGGCATTGTCCATGGGGCAACTGGTGGTGACGATCCAGGAGCCATCGGCCAGACGCGAGATGAACTGGGTGTAGAAATAGAGCTTGATGGTGTTGGAGATGTACCACTTGTGATCGCAGACGCAGGCGATGGCCCGGCCGGAAGGATGGGTGAGCGTGGCGGTGATGTAGACCGAATCGTGGAGGCGGTCTTCGACGCGGTGGTAGATGGCTTTTTCAAAGCCTTCCTGGGCGAGCGGATCGCCCGGGCCAAAGAAATCCGGCTGGGCGTCGGTGGGCAGAGTGGGGATTTCATAAGGCGCCAAGGATTCAATGGGCGGGGTGTGGGGAGAGGCGGTGATGAGGCTTTTGAAGAGCTTGTTGAGCAGGACGGTGAGGAGGGTGAAGGGGAAAAGGAGAGGGCTGAATTGACGGGTGTATTCGGTGATGGCGGCTTTGGAGTAGTCGACTTCATAGAAGACGTGGTCGGGAAACGGAGCGGGGGTGCGGGGCGCTGGAGCAGGCGCCGGAGGTGGGGTTTCTGAAGGCTCTTGTGGCTGGGAGAGGGCTGAGAATGTGAGATCGGTTTCCCCGGTCATAGGCGCCTTTTCCATGGTGGGATATCAGATTTGGGGGATGAGGGATTTGGGGGGAGCGGTTTGGATGATAACCGTGGGAGAGTCGAGGCGGCAAGAATGGGTTCTGCGTCCTGCGTCCTGCGTCCTGCGTCCTGCGTCGAAGACGGAGATGGTTGGATGGATGAGCCGTTCACTTATGTCGGGGGGGGGGGATGTGTATGGGGAGCCGGCGAGACGCCCCTCCCCGAAGGTGCTCTCGGTGAAATGAAAGTCGGCTTGGCGCGGGTGCGCCAAGCCGATGTGAGGGAGTCTTATATGAGAGTGAAAAACTGTGGTTTACCAGTCGGTGACGGCGCCGTCGGGGTTGAAGGAGCGCTGGAGGAGTTCCTGTTGGAAGGGGTGTTTTTTGACTTCCTTCTCGTTGATTTCGATGCCGAGGCCCGGGCGGGTGCTGGGGCGGACGATGCGGCCCTTTTTCTCAACCGTGAAGCCTTCCTGGACGATGTCCTGACGCCAGGGGACGTCGAGGTGGACGCTTTCACAGATGATGTAGCAGGGGGTGGCGAAGCCGAGTTCCAGCGATGCGGCGGTGGAGACGGGGCCCTGGGGGTTGTGGGGGGCGAAGCCGACGCGGTAGACCTCGCAGAGGGCCGCGATGCGGCGGGATTCGGTGAGGCCGCCGGTGTGGGTGATATCGCACTGGAGGACGGAGCAGGCGCGTTTTTCAAGGAATTCGCGGACCTGGAAGGCGGTGATGAGGCGCTCGCCGGTGGCGACGGGGGTGGCGACGGCGCGCTGGATATCAGCCATGCCGTCGACGCATTCGGGCCAGCAGGGTTCTTCAAAGAAGTAGAGGCCGTGGGGTTCCAGGGCTTTGGCGAAGAGCATGCCCATGCGGGGGGAGGGGCGGGCGTGGCAGTCGACCATGATGTCGATGTCGGGGCCGACGGCGGCGCGCATGGCGCCGACGCATTTTTCAGCGTAGTTGACGGCGCGGCGGCCTTCGATGATGGCGGTTTCCGGCACAGCCATGGTTTTGAAGGCGGTATAGCCGTCTTCAACGCACTTTTGGGCGAGCTCGGCGAAGCGCTTGGCGTCGGAGGGGTCGGTGTCGTAGAAGTCTTCCATTTTGCCGCCGCCGAGGTGGCAGTAGAGACGGACGTAGTCACGGACGCGGCCGCCCCAGAGCTTGTGGCAGGGGACGTTATGGATTTTGCCGATGATGTCCCAGAGGGCGAGGTCGATGGCGCTGATGGCGGTGCCGCGGACGGCACCGTTGCCGTGCCAGAAGTGCTGGCGGTACATCATTTGCCAGAGGTGTTCGACGCGGGTGGGGTCTTCGCCGATGAGGAGTGTTTTGAGATCTTCGATGGCGCCGACGACGGAGCGGGTGTGCCATTCGAGGGTGCCTTCACCCCAGCCCCAGAGTCCGGCCTGGTCGGTGATGACCTTGACGAAAACCCAGTTACGCATGCGGGCGTTGCAGACGTGGACTTCAATGTCGGTGATTTTCATGGGGGCTCCAAAGGCCGGGTTGGGGGGTGATTTCAGAGAGCGAATAGTGTGACCGGGGTTGGGATTTGGCGCAATGCGGGGGAGGTATCGGGTTTCCGGGATCGGTTGCTGGAAGATGGGTCTGGCGTTGGGAAGAGGGGGAGGAAGATATTTTGACTGGGATTGAGAGGATTGGGGATGATTAAGAGGATCAGAGATGGGGTCGTGCGAACTTATCTGGGGCATTGGCGTATGTGTGTGGATGAATGATTCCGGTGGAAACGAGTTTGAAGGCGCGATCTTGCCGTTATGGAAGCGGGCTGTGACGCCGTTGGGTGCGGATGTATTGCTGCTGGCGTTGGCGGTGAGTTTGGCGATGGATATCTGGCATTTAAAGGTGCATTGCCATGGGGTGCTTTCGGTCATGTGTGGGGTTGGGAGCGAGATCTGGTGGTATCCGTACCCTGAAACGGGGATGACGGTTGTGGTTTTTGGCGCGGTTTTGATGTTGCCGATTTTCTGGGTTTTAAAGAGGTGGGGTTGGCCGCACTGGGTGGCTTATGGGTTGGCGCTGATTGGACCGCCCACCGCGATGTTTGTGGGATTTCCGTTGAATTGAGGGTTGAACTTGTGACTGTGTTGGGCGTATGTGTATGGATGAAACCACCTCATTCCTGGGGGCCTCCTTATGGGGATTGGCCTAAGACTGCGCCTGTGACGATCTGGACGCGGGCCATCACGTCAACTGTGGTGGATGCGCTGCTGGTGGGTGTGGTGGTTTCGTTGTGGTGGGATGTGCGGTGGTATCCGTACAAGGTGTTGTGGAACCCTTATGCTTCGCTGAATTGGTTGACGCCGTTTCCGTGCGGAATGTTGGTGGGTGGATTTTGCGGGCTGATGGCATGGCCCGTGATGTGGTGGTTCAGGTGGCGTGGATGGCCGCCGTGGGCAGGTGCGGTCATCGCTGCGTTTCTGGTGGGGTGGCTGAGATGGTTTTTCTGGCCGGAGCTGTCAGTTAATTAAGGATTAAAGGGATGGCAGATTCCGGTGAGGGTGATCGTGCGGTGTTGTGGTTGTGGCGGCGGCCTTTGACCCATGTGTGCGTGGATGCATTTTTGGTGTCGCTGGTGCTGACGTTAGGGGAGGATGCACGTTATTTTCATCTTCAGTTGCGGGGCTATTTATCAGGCGGGGGGTGCGGGAACGGGAGCAGGATCTGGTGGGTGCCGGATGTAACTGTGGGGATTGGGTTGACCGCATTGGCGACGCTGCTGTTGTTGCCGATTGTCTGGCAGGGGAGGCGCAAGGGGTGGCCAGGGTGGATGTCATGGGGAACAGGCATGCTGGTGACGTATGCGGTGCTGGGGTGTTTGGGGCCGCGGCTCTGAGTTTGGATTTTGGATCTTGTCAGAGGGGTGGGAAAGAATGAGAGATGAACTTTGATGGAGCGTTGGGCGTATGTGTGTGGATGAAGCCACCACATTCCTGGGGTCCACCATATGGAGATTGGCCTAAGACTGCGCCCGCGACGATGTGGACGCGGATCATTACACCCACGCTGGTAGATGTGTTTCTGCTGGCATGCATATTGACCATGAGTCGCGATGCACAAAGGTATCACTACTTAAATGCGCGATACGCATCGCTGATGTGGTACCCGCCGTGCGAGGTTGGGCTGGTGATTTCAACGATCGGAGCAGTGCTGGGGTTTGCAGTGTTGTGGTACGGGCGAAAACGCCAATGGCCTGGCCTCTTGTCGGTGGGACTGACTGTCGTGTTGCTCTGGGGATGCATGAAATTGCTGCCTGAAGTGGGCTGATGAAGGCGAAGGGTGAAATCAGAGGGGCAAACCCACTAACATGTAGGTATGGAATCGCTATTTCAGCCTGATGGTGTTGTTGTGACGGGTCGTTATGCGCAGGTGGTGCCTGAGCGGGGAATGGATTTGTCGGATTTTGGGCTGACCTATGCGATACCCGCGGGGCTGGAGGTGCGGGCGGGAGATCGCGTCATCATGCCTCTTGGAAGAGGGGACAAGCGGGCGGTGGGGTATGTGGTGGGGTTGGCGGATGCGCCGCCGGAGGGGGTGCCGGTGAGGAAGATCAAGGCGTTGATCGGGCGGGATCAGCATGCCGTGAGCGTGCCGGGGGATCTGGTGGAACTGGCGAAGTGGATTGCGGGGTATTACTGCTCGCCGGTGGGGATGGTGATGTCGACGATGCTGCCGGCGGCGGTGAAGCGGGCGGCGGGGGTTATCAAGAAGATCGAAGTCGCAGAGGCGTCCAGTGTCCAGGGTCCAGCGTCCAGGGTCGAAGAAAAGGAAGAGGGAGTTGAAGAGGTAAAGAAGGAAGAGAAGCTGAGCAAGGCGCAGGTGGCGGTGCTGGGGGCAGCGAAGGCTTGCGCGGAGGCGGGGGAGGCTTGGGTGGGCTTAAAGGCGTTGGCGGACAGGGCGGGGGTGAAGACGGTGGGGCCGGTGAAGCAGCTTGTGGCCAAGGGGCTGCTGGTGGAGCGGACGGTGGAGGAGGTGTCGGCGGGGTGGGGGCACCTGGAGATTGCCAAGAGTAAATCGACGGCGCATCTGGCGCTGAGCCTGCATCAGCGGGCGGCATATGCGCAGGTCTTGCCGTACATCGATCGGCAGGAGTTCAAGGCATTTTTGCTGCATGGGGTGACGGGATCGGGGAAGACGGAGGTGTATCTGCGGCTGATCGAGCGAGTGATCGCGGCAGGCGGTTGGGCGATCATGCTGGTGCCGGAGATATCGCTTACGCCGCAGACGGCGAGCCGTTTCTACAGCCGGTTTGGAGACCGCGTGGCAGTGATGCATTCGGGGCTGACGCCGGTGCAGCGGCATGACCAATGGAACCGGATTAAGAGCGGGCGGACGCCGGTGGTGGTGGGGGCCAGGAGCGCGATATTCGCGCCAGTGGTGACGACGGGCGATTCAGGCGTGCGCGCGCCGGGACTGATCATCGTGGATGAGGAGCATGAGAGTTCGTATAAGCAGGATCAGGTGCCGCGCTACAACGCGCGGGATGTGGCGGTGAGACGTGGGCAGATGCTGGGCGTGCCGGTGGTGCTGGGGAGCGCGACGCCGAGCCTGGAGACGTATCACAACGCGGGGGCGGGCAAGGGGGATGGGGCACCTGGGGCGCGATTTGGGTATCTGTCACTCCCGGAGCGCGTGGTGGGCGAAGGGCTGCCGAAGGTGAACATCGTGGACATGGTGTCTGAGCGCAAACACCGCAAGGGCATCCACCTGATGAGCGCGCGGCTTGAAAGCGCACTGCAAAGCACGATGGGGACCGGCGGGCAGGCGATCCTGCTTCTAAACCGACGCGGATATGCCAACTACATCGCCTGCCCGGACCATGCCTGCGGGTGGACCATGGGGTGCGACCACTGCGACACGACGATGGTGTATCACAAGGATGGGAAGCTTCCCCTGGGCGGGCTGGTGCGGTGTCATCACTGCGAGGCGGAGCAGATCTTGCCTGCGACGTGCCCGGTGTGCTCCAAGAAGACGAGTATTTTCGGACTTGGGACGCAGCGCGTGGAAGAAGAGATCAAGAAGAAATTTCCTGAAGTGAAGATGCTGCGCATGGACTCCGACACCATGCGGGCGGGGAAGGATTATCAGGCATCGCTGGATGCGTTTGCGGCCGGGGAATACAACCTGCTGGTGGGGACGCAGATGATCGCCAAGGGGTTGGATTTTCCCAATGTACGACTGGTGGGCGTGGTGTCTGCGGATACGTCGCTGCACATGCCGGATTTTCGCGCGGCGGAGCGGACGTTCAGCCTGATCGCCCAGGTGGCGGGGCGGGCGGGGCGTGGGGATTCAATCCACCCGGCGCAGGTGGTGGTGCAGACGTATTGCCCGGATGACGCGGTGATCATGCTGGCGTGCAAGCATGATTTCAAGGGATTTGCCGAGCGAGAGCTGCTGCTGCGGCAGGAAGCGGGCTTGCCGCCGTTTGGGCGGATGGCCCGGGTGGTGGTGCGGCATATGGAACTGGAGAAATGCCATGCGCTGGCGCAGAAGGTGGCGGCGGCGCTGAACGCGGCCAATGAAGCGCTGGACCCGCCGGCGGAGATCCGCGGGCCCAATCCGTGCGCTGTGGGTCGCGTGGCAGAGCATTACCGGATTGAATTGCTGATTTTGGCGCGCGATGCTGGGGCGTTGCAGAGATTGCTGACGCGGGCGAGGAATTCAGGTGTGTTACATGCGGGGAATACCATGGCGGTGGATGTGGATCCAGTGAGCTTGCTTTAATAATCGTCGATGTGGGATTGAGAGACGTTTCCTTGGGCATTGGCCTGCCAGATGCGGCCGGATTGCATGTGCATGGCGGTGAGGTATTTGCCGCCGTAGGCAAAGGTGTCGAGGCAGATGAAGTGGCCGGCATTCAGGGGGCGGCCGGATTTTTGCGAAGTGTGGCCGCAGATGATTGTTTTGCCGGATTTGTGGGGGAGCATGCCGTGGCATTTGGTCCAGCGGAGGGTGTCGTCAAATTGTTCATCCATATCCAGATCGGGTTCGGCGCTGGCGTGGACGAAGATATGGGTGTCGGTTTCCAGATAGGGAGCGAGGCTGGATTCAAGAAAGGCCAAGTGCTCCTGGGGAATTCGGCTCAGCATCTGCCGCCAGTGGGATTGCCCCGCGCTTTCGGGCTGAGGCCCGAAGTAAGATTCCAGCGCGGCATCGCCACCGACATTGAGCCACATGCTGAGTTCACCGGCTCCTTCGCGGGCGGCGAGCATCATTTCCTCGTGATTGCCCATAAGTGCCGTGACTCTATGGGTCTTTTGGAGTTGGATTATGCGGCTGAGGACGCCGGCGGAGTCTGGACCGCGGTCCACGTAATCGCCCAGGAGGATGAGGTGGTCGTCGGGCTTGGGGGCCAGAGTGCGCAGAAGCGCTTCAAATTGGATGAGGCAGCCGTGGATGTCGCCGATGGCAAGGGTGCGTGAGGGCATGGTGCGCACTCCGGGAGGGCGAGGATTTACCTTAATTCATTCGGTGGCGGCCCTCACCCCAGCCCTCTCCCAAGGGGAGAGGGGGCCAGAAAGCGCGCACATTATTCAGCGATATTGACCTTCGCGGGGCGAAGGGTTTTGTCGTTGAGTTTGTAGCCGGACTGGAGCTGCTTGGCCACCTTGCCGGAGGCGATGCCTTCGGCGGCGATGTGGGAGACGGCTTCGTGGACGAGGGGATTGAATTCGTCACCGGGCTTGGCATCGACGCGCTTGATGCCGAAGGATTCGAGGCTCTTGATCATTTCCTGCTGGACCATCTGGACGCCCATGAGGATGGACTCGGCGCTGGTGGTTTTGGGGTTGCAGGCGAGGGCCATGTCAAAGAGATCCAAGCCGCGCAGGAGGGCGCGGGCGATATCAATGGTGTTCTGCTCGCGGGCTTCGCCGATGTTGTTCTGCGAGCGGCGGATGACGTTCTGGTATTCCGCTGCGGCCAGGAGGATCTTGTGCTGAAGCTGGGCGACTTGGGCTTCCAGTTCGGCGATGCGCTGATCCTTGGCCTTCAAGGGGTCGAGCTTGATGGTTTCCTCGGAGCCGGCGTCAGTGTTGGGGGCTTGGTTTTCGGCGTTGTTATTGTCTTGGGTCATGGTTGAGTTGGATGCGTTTGGGGGTGGATTGGAATGGCCGGTTGTATGCCGGGGGCCGGTCGGATCACGCTGGAGGCCACTGATATTCTTGGCTGCCTGCCAGGCATGTTCCACAATTTGTTTGAAGTTATTTAACGTTTGAAGTAATCCGCCATTTGGCCCAGGAAGCTTTTACGCTTGGGTGCGACTTCGTTGTGCTCTATCTGGGCGAACTCGCGCAGGAGTTCTTCCTGGCGGGGGGTGAGCGTGTGTGGGATTTCGATCATGGTAAAGACGGCCATGTCGCCGGAGCGGCCTGTGCGGAGATTGGGCAGGCCCTTGCCGCTGAGCAAGACGTGGTCTCCGTGCTGGGTGCCGGGCTTGATGTCGACGGTGAGCTCTCCGCCGCCCAGGGAGGGGACTTTCACCTTTGCGCCAAGGGTGGCCTGGGTGAAGCTGACGGGCATTTTGAGGATCAGGTGATCGTCCTGGCGCTCAAATAGCTTGTGTTCTTTGATCTTTGCAACGACGTGGAGATCGCCGCGCGGGCCGCCCTGGGCGCCAGGCTCGCCTTCGCCGGTGACGCGCACGGCCTGGCCATCATGAATGCCGGCGGGGATTTTGACATTCAGGACGCGCTTCTTAGGCTTGCGTCCCGTGCCGCGGCATTCGGTGCATTTGTCCTGGTAGACGCTGCCTTGGCCAGCGCAGGTGGGACAGGTGCTGACCATCTGGAAGATGCCGCCCAGGCCACCCTGAGCCACGCGTCCCTGCCCGCCGCAGGTGCGGCAGGTGGTGGGCTTGGTGCCGGGCTTGCCGCCGGTGCCGGTGCAGGTTGGGCAGGTGTCCTGGCGGGTGAATTCGATATCGACACTGGCGCCCTTGTAGACGTCTTCAAGGGTGATTTCGACCTGGTATTCCAAGTCGTAGCCGCGGGCGGGCCCGCCGCGCTGACGGCGCTGACCGCCGCCCATCTGCTCGAAGATGTCCCCGAACATCGAGAAGATGTCGTTGGGGTCCATGTGGCGAAAGTCATGGCCGGGGGTTTCGCGGAGGCCGTCGTGGCCGTACTGGTCGTAGCGGCCGCGGCGATCAGGGTCGCTGAGGACTTCATAAGCCTCAGCGCATTCCTTGAAGGCGACCTCGGCCTGGGCGTCGCCGGGATTGCGATCCGGGTGGTACTTCATCGCGAGCTTGCGATAAGAGCGTTTGATTTCATCGCCGGATGCGGTGCGCTCGACGGAGAGGACTTCGTAGTAGTCTCGTTTTACTGTGGCCATAAAATTTCAATCTTTATAGTCGTTCTGCGTGAGTGCATTTTTACTGAAACTCGACGTCGGTTTATACGTGTTCATTGAACACTCGTGTAACAGGGTCGTAGGCCGTAGACATTTTTACGGACAAGAGAAACTGCATCCCGACTTCTGAGAGTCTTAAATATGTCTTTTCAAGGAACATCTTGGTATTTTTCCTGGAATTTTTATCTATATATTCTCGTGTTTTCGCATAGTCCTCTCTGTTGACTATGGCATCGTATTGTTTGTCCGCATTTGATTCTATGTGTGTCCCACCGAAGCCAATAGGAGATTTTTCTAATACACCGAGGGAAATAAGGTTGCTAAGATAAAATCGAGACGATGCTGGTTTCTGTAATGTAATAAGTTCGTCTAGACGAGAGAAGTTGCACTCGCTAATCGAATGAGGAGCGGAAGTTTCCTCGCTGATTTCTGAAAGTAAATTTATCGTTGGAAGGTAAGTTCTTTCTCCAAATGATTTAATGATTCGTGCTTCGTCTGGTGAGATAGATTTTATTATTATCCGAAACCGTGGATGTTCTGCGTCTTGGGTTTGAGTGCAAGTGACAAGAAGTTGTGCCCATAAATCGAGTATCTCTTCGTCTTCTTGAGGGTCCAAGCCCGAAACTGCGTCTATCATTTCTTCAATTGTTTTTAGCTTAATTGGTCTAGAGCGCAGGTTATCTTTTTGTCCTGCAGAATCGGTTTTGTCAAGTACGGTGTTTACATTTTCGACGTTGTATGAATTGATTTTGCAGGCGATGAGATTGCCTAGAGCTTCGGAAGGTTTGTCCGTTAAGTTTGAGACGGATTTTGCAATCGCCTTAACTAATGGAGTAAGGTCGGCAGATATTTTAATGGGAGAAATATCAAGCATTACTGTTACTCCATAAAGTTTGCGAAGCCCAGGAGTTTTACGCCCCTGGGCTTCGCGTGGTTCGGAGATTACTTTGACGCGAGCCCAGTGATTAGCTCACGGCGCCTGCGACGGGCTTCTTGTCGTCCTTGAGCTCGGTGATGAGGACGTCGGTGGTCAGCATGAGGCCGGCGACCGATGCCGCGTTCACGAGAGCTGAGCGGGAGACCAGGGCCGGATCGATGATGCCGGCCTTGACCATATCAACGTAGGAAGAGGTGGCGGCGTCGTAGCCGGCGGAGCCCTTCTTTTCGTTGATGGCGTCGATGACGATGTCGCCGTCTTCGCCGGAGTTGGCGACGATCTGGCGGAGGGGGGCCTTGAGGGCTTCAATGACGATGTCGAAGCCGAACTTCTCATCGCCCTTGGCCTTCTTCTTGCCTTCTTCGACAGCGGGGATGGCGCGGAGGAACGCGACGCCGCCGCCGGGAACGTAGCCTTCCTTGGCCGCGGCCTTGGTGGCGTGGAGCGCGTCATCGACGCGGTCCTTGCTTTCCTTCATGGCGATCTCGGTGTGCGCGCCGACATGGATGATGGCCACGCCGCCGGTGAGCTTGGCGAGACGTTCCTGGAGCTTTTCCTTGTCGTAGTCGCTGGTGGTGACTTCGACCTGGTTTTTGATCTGTTCGATGCGGGCTTGAATGTCTTTCTTCTTGCCGGCGCCTTCGACGATGGTGGTGTTGTCCTTGTCGACGACGATTTTCTTGGCGCGGCCAAGGGCGTCGATCTCAAGGTTTTCGAGGCTCTGGCCGAGGTCTTCGGAGATGAAGGTGCCGCCGGTGAGGACGGCGATATCGCCGAGCATGGCCTTGCGGCGGTCGCCAAAGCCGGGGGCCTTGACGGCGCAGATCTTGAGCACGCCGCGGAGGCGGTTGACGACGAGGGCCGCGAGGGCTTCGTTTTCAACTTCTTCGGCGATGATCAGGAGGGGCTTGTTGGCGACGGCGACCTTGTTGAGCAGGGGGAGCAGTTCGGGAAGGTTGCTGATCTTCTTCTCGTGGATGAGGATCAGGCAGTCTTCGAGGATGGCTTCCTGGCTGGCGGGGTCGGTCATGAAGTAGGGGGAGAGGTAGCCCTTGTCGAACTGCATGCCTTCGACGTATTCGAGGGCGGTTTCGGAGGCCTTGCCTTCTTCGACCTGAACGACGCCGTCCTGACCCACCTTGTGGATGGCTTCGGCGATGAGGCCGCCGATGTGGGTGTCGCTGTTGGCGGAGATGGTGGCGACCTTGCGCAGGTCTTCAATGCCTTTGCACTTGGTGGCGCTTTCCTGGATGGCCTTGGAGGCCACGTCGGCAGCGGCGT